>DATING010001472.1:0-3111 GCA_035474555.1 Longimicrobium sp.
CGACGCGGGCGATCGCGAGGCCGTGGGGCTGCTGCTGTGGGATGCGGTGCACCACACGCTGGTGACGCTCGCGTTCCTGAACGAGCAGCCGTTCACCACCTTCGCCCGCTTCATCCCCGAGGCGCGTGCGTTCCGCCTGAAGCCCCCGCGCTACGACGAGCTGCTGGACCGCGTGGTGGAGGGCGCCTGGCACGCGCCGGGAATGCGCGATCTGCTGCTGGCGGTGTTCGCGGGGATGGAGGAGATGTTTGCGATGGAAGGCGTGGCGCTGCATGACGATGACCTGGACCCGGGGCGGCCCAATCGGCGCTGGCTGTAGCGCGGAACCGTTTGTTTCCGCAGATTGCCATCCGCGTGGCCCGCTCGCGTGCGGCGCCGATCGGCAACCCCGGCTCCCGAAGTACAATGGCGCACAGCATCGAGCGCGAGATCCACATCTCCAAGCCCATCGCCTCGCCGGCGCGCGAGCTTTCGCTGAACATCTTTCGCACGGACCAGTTCCTTTCGCAGCGGCTGCAGGAGGTGCTGAAGCCGGCGGAGATGCGCCTGGACGAGTACAACGTGCTGCGGATCCTGCGCGGCGCGGGCGAGGCGGGTCACCAGCGGGCGGACATCGAGCAGCGGATGGTGCACGACCCCGACCGGCTGCTGGCGCTGCTGCACAAGCTCAAGAGCCGCGGGTTGATCGAGGGCGGCCTGCGCCTGACCATCACCGCCGCCGGCCGCGAGCTGCTCGCCACGCTGGACGCCCCCTTCGAGGGGATGCTGGAGGAGCGCATCGGCTGGATCCCCGCGGACAAGCTGCGGATTGCCATCGAGGTGCTGGAGGCGATCCGGACGGGACCGGAGTAGGGGCGGGGGCGGGGTCCAGAGGGGAGGGCAGCTCGGGCGGCGAAGTCCGGTACAGAGCGAATGAATTCGCCGCAACAAACACACGAAGTCCGCCTGCGCGGACTGCCGGTCTCGTCACGGGGCAGGTGCCGGCGCGCGGCGGAACTCCAGCCGGAGCGAATGAATTCGCCGCTGGAAGATCGCGAAGTCCGCCTTCGCGGACTGGTCCGTCGCACTCGGCCCCGGTGCACATGGGCCTGACCCACACCGGGACCCCCTGAGATGGGATTTCGCCCCGGTGCACTTGGCCGAATGCCGCAGGGGCTGTCGGCGAAGGCCGACATTGCGGGTTCATAGCCGCGAATTCATTCGTTGCGGTCTGGATGCGCGCCCCAGTCCACCCCGCCTGACCCACACGCGGACTCGGCTGACGGCAATCCGCCCCGGTGCACCTCGCCGGAATGCGGCACGAGCCGTCGGCGAAGGCCGACATCACGTTTTCGGTGCCGCGACTTCAGTCGCCGGGTCTGGATGCCCGCCCCCCATGCACCCAGCTGACCTGCCGCCCGGCAGTGGTCCGTCCCCCCTCGCAATCCGACACCACCATTCCCACGCTGGCGGATTCGTGGCGGGCGGTGGACACCGCACGCGCGGGTCCGCAGATTGAGCCGTCCTCCGGCACGCAATCCGCCCTGCGCGCCGGAGGCAGCCATCCCGGCACGCGCCCCCCTGTACGGCGTCCACCTTTCGGTGTATCTTCGCGCATGCTTTCGGAGCTGCGGATCCGCAACTTTGCGCTGATCGACCGGCTCACCGTTCGCCTGGGGCCGGGGCTCAACGTCCTGACCGGCGAGACGGGCGCGGGCAAGTCGATCATCGTGGGCGCACTGTCGCTTCTTCTGGGCGAACGTGCGTCCGCGGACGTCGTGCGCGCAGGCGAGGACCGCGCGTCCGTGGAGGGCGTGTTCGACGTGGCCGGGCGCGCGGACGTGGCCGCCATCCTGGACGAGCGCGGCATCGACCCCGACGATGACGGGCTGCTCGTCCTCAAGCGCGAGGTGGCCGCGGCCGGCCGCAACCGCGCGTGGGTCAACGGCTCCCCCACGACGGCCGCCGTGCTGGGCGAGCTGGGGCGCGCCCTCGTCGATCTCCACGGCCAGCACGAGCACCAGACGCTCCTCAAGCGCGACGAGCAGCGCGCCATCCTGGACGCCTACGCAGGCAACGCGGCGGAGCTCGCGCGCGTGCGCGAGGCCCATCGCACGGCGTCCGCCCTGCGCCGCGAAATCGAGACGCTGGACGACCGGCGGCGCGAGGCGGCCCAGCGCGCGGACTTCCTGCGCTTCCAGGCGGACGAGATCGAGTCCGCGTCCCTGCGCCCGGGCGAGGAGGAGGAGCTGGAGGACGAGGCGCGGCGCCTGAGCCACAGCGAGGAGCTGCAGGCGATCTCCGGCGGCCTGTCGGACGCCATCACGGGCTCGGACCGGGCGCTGCTGGGCGAGGTGGGCGGTCTGCGGCGCCCCGTGGACCAGCTGGTGCGCATCGACCCGGCGCAGGACGAGGTGCGCGAGCTGTTCGAGACGGCGTACTACGCGCTGCAGGAGCTGGGGGAGCGGATGGAGCGCTACGCCGCCACCATCGAGCACGACCCGCGGCGCCTGGACGAGATCCGCCGCCGGCAGGACCTGGTGTTTCGCCTCAAGGCCAAGTACGGCCAGACGCTGGACGAGGTGATCGAGGTGGGCCGCGCCGCCCGCGCGGAGCTGGACCTGATCGACAACGCGGAGTGGGAGCTGGGCACCCTGCGCAAGCGGCTGGACGAGGCCGAGGCGGAGCTCGCCGTCGCCGCCGCCGCGCTCACGGAGACGCGGACCGTCGCCACGGAGCGCTTGTCGGACGAGGTGACGGCCGTGCTGCCGGAGCTGGGGATGAGCGGCGGCGCCATCTTCCGCGCGGAGCGGATGCCGCTGGAGCGCATCGGCGCGCTGGGGGCGGAGGAGGTGGAGTTCCGCGTGTCGCTGAACCGCGGGTTCGATCCCCGGCCGCTCTCGTTCGTGGCGTCGGGCGGCGAGATGAGCCGCATCATGCTGGCGCTCAAGACCATCCTGGCGCGGCTGGACGCGGTGTCCACGCTGGTGTTCGACGAGGTGGACGCGGGGATCGGCGGGCGGGTGGGGCTGCAGGTGGGCGACAAGATGCGGGACGTCGCGGCCACCCACCAGGTGTTCGCCATCACGCACCTTCCGCAGATCGCCAGCCGCGCGCACGTGCACCTGCTCG
>DATING010001473.1:0-2921 GCA_035474555.1 Longimicrobium sp.
TGAACGCCAGCCGCATCCCGTACGTGGTGCACCAGGCGTTCACGGGCGACTACCGGCCCATCCTGCGCCAGGCGCTGGCGGACCGGCGCGGCATGGAGGAGAGCGTGGGGGGACTGTACCTGTCCATCAACTGCAGCGAGGACATCCCGTTCATCGATCCGGCCGCCGTCGCGCGGCAGAACGGCACCACGCTGCTGGGCGACTACCGCTACGCGCAGCAGCTGGCCGCGTGCCGAGGGTGGCCCACCTACACGCCGCCGGCGGACTACCACCAGCCCGTGCGCTCCGACCTGCCCGTGCTGCTGCTCTCCGGCGAGCTGGACCCCGTTACCCCGCCGCGCTGGGGCACGATGGCCGCCGCCACGCTGCCCAACGCGCTGCACGTCATCGTCCCCGGCGCCGGGCACGGCTTCGGGGGGATGGAGGGCGCGGAGTGCGTGGAGTCGCTGATGGTGCGGTTCGCCGTACAGCGGTCGGCGCGGGGGCTGGATACGGGGTGCGTGCAGCGCATGCGCCGCCCCGCGTTCGTCACCGAGATGCCGCGCACCCTCATCCTGGAGCCCGCGGCGCTGCGGCGGCTGGCCGGCAGCTACGCGTCCGCGCAGCCGCCAGTGGAGGCGCAGGTGGAGGCGGCGGGCGAGGGGCTGATCGTCCGCCTGGGCCAGGGAGGCGTCCTGGCCGTCCTGCCCATCACCCCCACGCGCTTCGTTTGGGAAAGCTCGCCGGCGGGATGGGAGATGGTGTTCGGTGACGATGCCGGCACCCTTACCCTGCGCAGGCCCGGCCAGCCCGACGTGGTCCTCGCGCGGCGTCCGTAGGCCGTGGCGGGCATCGCGGGGCGGATGGATACGCTGCGCGACGGCGAGATGGTGGAGATGGACGGCACCGCCGGGACCATCCGGCGGTTGGAAGCGCCGGAGAGGGCTGACGAGCCCAGGCGCGGGAGAGCAGGGCGGCGGCTCTCGGGCAGAGCGAATGAATTCGCCGCAACGACCACACGAAGTCCGCCTGCGCGGACTGTCCGTCACGGGCGAGTGCCACGCCGGCAAGCGGCCCGAGTGGGGACAACCTCCCCAGGATGGGGGGAGGTCGCGAGGCGACGAGCGGGTGGGGCGCCGGCTGGAGGCCCGCCCCCGTGCACGAATGCAGTTCTCTCCCTCCCCCGCGCCGTTTGCGGGGGAGGGCCGGGGAGGGGGAGGGGGGCGGGCCGCTGCCGGCGTGATCCGTCCAACCGCAGCCGATCGCGTGCGGATCAGGATGCGCACGCCCCCGCCTGCATCCGCCACTCCATCTCCCGCCCGCCGCCCGCCAGACGCACCCACAGCTCGGTCTCGCCGTCGCCGCGGTAGCGGATGGAGCGCGGAAAGTCGTTGCGCGCGTTGACGAAAACGGCCCGCCCGGGCGACAGCGTGTCCAGCCGGAACGGCTCCCGCGCCGCGCCGTCCGGGTAGGGCGTCAGGTGGATGCCCGCCGAATCCGCGTGGATGCGCGAGAACTCCCATCCCGTCACGCTGTCGCCGCGCAGGTAGCGCGTGGTGGCGAGCATCACGTCCGCGCGGGCGCCCGTCCACGTCTCCTCGATGTCCTCGCCCTCCCCCACGGCGCCCCGCCAGCACCCGGCCATGAAGCCAAGCGACTCCAGCGGGGCGTCGTCCGCCCGCTGCATGGGCGCCGTGCCGAGCAGCGCCGGGGCCAGCGCCAGCCATCGCATCCGCATCGTGTTTTCTCCAAGGATCAGGGGATTCGTCCGCGCATCCGTGGATCGCACTCGCCGCCGCGTTCCGCGCGTGGCCCGGCGGATGCATGCCGGGGCGCGCTCCACGCAGTGCATCCGGCCAACCACGGAGGGGACGATGGCGAAGTGCGAAGTGTGCGGGAACGACTATTACCTGTCGTTCGAGGTGGTGACGGCCGGCAACCGGCACGTGTTCGACAGCTTTGAGTGCGCCATCCACAAGCTGGCGCCCGTCTGCGCGAACTGCGGCTGCAAGGTGCTGGGCCACGGCACGGAGGCGAACGGCACCTTCTACTGCTGCGCGCACTGTGCCCGCGCGGAAGGCGCCACCGACGTCGCCGACCACTCCGCCACCTCGCCGCTGGGCCTGGAGACCGCGAACGAGTAGCGGCGGCCGGCCAGCCTTTTCAAATCCTCGGGACTTGTATACTATTCCTGGGGATTGGAAAGGATACGATGACCGACTTCCGGGAACGGACGCTGGACCTGATGCGCGGCCGTGGGGCGATCCGGCCGCGGGATCTGGATGCGCACGGGATCCCGCGGCACTACCTGCACCTGCTGCACGCCAGCGGCGCGGTGGACCGCGTGGGCCGCGGCCTGTACGTGCCCACCGGTCTGGATGTCTCCGAGCACCACACCCTCGCCGAAGTGAGCGCGCGGGTGCCGAACGGCGTGGTCTGCCTGCTTTCGGCGCTGCGCTTTCACGGCCTCACGACGCAGCTTCCATTTCAGGTCTGGCTGGCAATCGAAGAAAAGGCGTGGGCGCCGCGGGTGACCCATCCGCCGCTGCGCATCGTGCGGGTTTCCGGGGCGGCCTGGACGTACGGCGTGGAGCGGCACGTGGTAGAGGGCGTGTCCATCCGCGTTTACTCGCCCGCCAAGACGGTGGCGGACTGCTTCAAGTACCGCAACAAGATCGGTATCGACGTGGCGGTCGAGGCGCTGCGCGAAACCCTTCGCCACCGTCGCGCCACGATCGAGGAGCTGATGCGCGCCGCCGCCGCCTGCCGCATGACGCGCGTGATGACGCCTTACCTGCAGGCCCTCGCGTGACCGGTGACTCCCTGCGCGACGTTTCGGCATCGGTCCGCCAGCGCCTGCTCAACCTGGCGCGGCAGCGTGGGGAGGACTTCAACTTTCTCCTGACGCTTTACGGCCTGGAGCGCCTGATGTATCGACTGGG
>DATING010001474.1:0-3811 GCA_035474555.1 Longimicrobium sp.
TCCCAGCCGAACCGTCAGCGGGGCTGCTGGCCCGTGCGCTCCGCGGCGCCGATGCTGCGGGGCGGGGCCTGGGGCTCGCGGCAGCGGCCGGCCTCCCACGCCTTGCGCCAGGTGCCCCGGTCGCGGGAAACGGCCTCGTACCACGACTCGCGCTGCCCGAACACCTGCACCAGGATCTCCGACCCGCCGGCCGAGTTCCAGTTCAGGTGGTCCACCACCTTGGGCGCGCCCTTGCCCGTGCGGTCGTAGTCGCGCACCTCGGTGTACACGGGCGTGTACCCCTGCCGCTGCTCGTAGTCCGCGATGTAGAACACGCTCCACCCGTCCGGCGCCGCGGGGCCGATCCCCATGTTGTCGCCCACCAGGTAGGTGGCCGCCATCTCCGGGTGCCCACCGCGGATGGCGTCCAGCGCCTGCAGGTCGCGCTGCGCGCCCGGCCAGCTGCGCGGGCGCTGCAGCCCGTTCTGCAGCACCAGCCGCTCCGCCACCAGCGACGCGTACCGCTGGATGGTGCCGTCCACCTGCGGCGGCGAGTACTCGCCCTTCACCTCCGGCGCGAGACCCTTGCGAAAGGCCAGGAACTCGCGCTCCGCCGCCGCCGCGGCCACCGTGCTGGCCTGCCCCGTGGACGTGGGCACGCCGCACGAGGTCACGCCCGCGGGGGCGCCCACGGTCAGCGATCCCACCTCCGAGCCGCGCCGAAAGAGGACGAACTGCGCGCCCGGCTCCATCACCGCCGCGCGAAAGCGCTGCTCGAACGCCTCGGGCGACACCCCGGAGGGCCGCCGCAGCGTGCGCAGCGAGTCGCCGGAGATCTCGGCCACGGGGATGAGCTGCGCCGCCGTGCCGTTGTCGCTGCGGACCACGTGAAAGAGCACGCGGCCCGTGGGCAGCCCCAGGCCCGCGACGGTGCCGGGCTCGGGGGCCGTGGCCTCGCCGGCGCCGGGCGGAGGCGGGTCTACCCGGCTCACGGAGGCGCCGCCCCATTCCACGTTGTCGCAGGCCGCCAGAGCGGTTAGAATCAGGGGCGCCGCCACGCGCCAGGCGCGTGAAGTCAGTGGACGCATGGTCAAACGGTCTGGGGCAAAGTCGGAACGCGGGCCGGTGCAACGTTCTCCGGCCCGGCTTTTGTTTCCCTGGACAACCGGCCCGGGGCTCGCACGCGCTTCGGTGCAAGCAAAGAGCCGGCCAGGGCCTCGCGCCGGGCAAGATACTCACGCGGCACCGCTGGCTGCCAGGGAATGATCGACGAGAGCGAGTTTCGCCGGGTGATCGGCCATTTTGCCACGGGCGTGGCGGTGGTGACCTCGTGCATGGAGGACGGGGCGGGGTGCGGGCTCACGGTGAGCTCCGTGGCCTCCGTCTCGCTGGACCCCACCCTGGTGCTGGTGTGCGTGGCCCGCGACTGCGACACGCACGACTGGCTGCAGCGTGCCGGCTTCTTCGCCGCCAACTTCATCGAAGAAGGCAAGGGCGAGACGATCGCCCGCCGCTTTGCCGGGAGCGGGACGGACGACAAGTTCCGCGGCCTCGCCTGGCACACGGAGCGCACGGGCGCCCCCGTGCTGGACGATGCCCTGGCCTGGCTGGACTGCCGCGTGACCGCCGCCCATCCGGCCGGCGACCACACCATCTTTGTCGGCGAAGTGCTTGCCGCCGACGCCCGTGAAGGAACCCCGCTGCTTTATTATCGTGGAGGATACGGACGGTTCGCATCGTGATCCCCGCCGGCCCGCCTGGCCGGTGCTGACCCGCGCCCTGCTGGCCGGGCTGGCGCTGGGCGTGGTGGTGTTCGCCGCGGGGAGCTTGATCCTGTACGAGGCGCGGGGGGTGCTCCCCGCGGCCGGCGGGCTCGTGGCCACTTTTGCCGCCGCACTGGCGGCCGGGCTGTGGGCGGGCTCCCCCGGCGCGCGCCCGGACCAGGCGCCCACCTGGCGCTGGGTGGGCGCTGGCGTGGCCGTGGCCGTGGCGGGCGCCTTCGGCACCCTGTGGAGCTTCTTCGGGTGGGAGCGCTTCGGGGGGCCGGGCCGCGCGTTCGCCCTCCTCTTCCTGGTCGGCGTTCCCGTCTACGCCCTCGGCTTTCTTCTCCCCGCGCTTTCCGCGTGGGGCGCCGGCTTCCATTCCACGGCGGATGACGACGGCGACGGGCGCGACGAGGCCCGCCGCCGCGGCTCGGAAGAGGCCGTGCTGGCCGTCTTGGGCGGCGCGGCCGTGGGCGCGGCGCTCAGCGGGCTCGTGCTCCTCCCCTCGTTCAGCCCCGGGCCCCTGCTGCTGGCCGTGGGCGCGCTGCTGACCTTCCCCCTCTTCTTTCCCAAGGAGAGCGCCGCCGCGCCGGAGAGCGACGAGCGGCTGGTGCATCAGGAGGAGACCCCGTACGGCGTGCTGCGCGTGACGGAGATCGTGCACCCGGGCGGCCGGCGCCAGCCGGAGCTGCGGATGTACGTGGACGAGGAGATCGAGTCTGGCGAGCTGGAGCGCAGCGGCGCGCCCACTTTTGCCTACGTGGCCACGGCGGAGCGCTGGCTGCGCGAGGTGACGCCCAACCGTTCCTCCTACCTCTTCTTGGGCGGCGGCGCCTACACGCTGCCGCGCCGCATCGCGGAGGACGATCCCGGCGCCCGGATTACGGTCGTGGAGCTGGACCCGGCCATCACCCGCGCGGCCTACCGCTGGTTCGGGCTGCGGCCGGAGCACGGCATCGTCTCGCTGCACGGCGACGCGCGTGCCGTGTCGCAGACGCTGCGGCCGGGCGAGTGGGACCGCGTGGTGGTGGACGTGTTCGGCGGGGGCGAGCAGGTGCCGCACCACCTGGTGACGGCGGAGGCGCTGTCGCTCGTCCGCGGGCTGCTGCGCCCCGGCGGCGTGGCGCTGCTGAACGTGATCGGGGTGGCGCGCGGGGAGGGGGAGTGCCGCTTCTGGAGCGTGGCGCGGACGGTGGAGGCCGTCTTTCCCGCCGTGCGGATGTACGTGCACGTGGGGCGCGACTTTCCCGAGCGGCAGAACTTTCTGATCGCCGCCTCGCCGGACGCGTCGTTCGCGTTCCCCGCGCAGGCCGGGCGCTTCGAGGAGTGGCCGCTGGACGAGTGGCCCGTGCTGCCGTGCGCGGGCGTGCTGCGCGACCGGGTGGAGGGCGCGCAAACGCAAGCCGCGCCCCCCGCGGCGGGCGGGGAGCGCGGCAGCGTGGCCGTGCCGGCGAGCGGCGACTAGCGGGTCTTGTTGCGCTTCTGCGCCTTCTTCTGCTGGGCCGCCACCTGGCCCTGCATGTACTCCATGGCCTTGCGGCGCTGCTCCAGGTGCCGCTTCATCTGCTCGGCCTGCTTGACCTTCTGGCCCTGCGTGCCGCCGTACCGCGTTTTGTCCAGCGTGCGCTTCTGAAAGCGGATCATGGGCGCGGCCAGGAACTGGACCACGAGGGCCTTGAACCAGCGGCCGTTGCGCTTGTGATCGTCGATCACGTACGGAATGGCCTCCACCTGGTCCTGCAGCTCGCGGTGCTGCTGGTCCAGGGGCTTCTTGAGCTTTTTCTTGGCTTTGTTGAACATTGCGTCAGTCCCCAGACGTCGGGATCGGGATCATCGGGGCCGGGGGGTTGATTTCCGGCGGACGGCACTCGGTACACCCGGCCGCGGGGGCGGTTCTCGCCGCGCGACGGGGATCGGAATGGTACGGCCCGCGGCGCCGGAAGGGAAGTGGGGCGGGAGGGAAGTGCGGAAGTGCGGAAGTGCGGGAGTGCGGGAGTGCGGGAGTGCGGGAGTGGACTGGTGCGCGGCTCGCAGTGTGGCCCTCACCCGCTCGCTTAGGCTCGCACCCT
>DATING010001475.1:0-2881 GCA_035474555.1 Longimicrobium sp.
GGTCTCCGGCCGCGCGCTCCTGGAGCCGGCGGAGCTGCGCGACGGAGATCGCATCGAGGCGGGGCGGGGGAGCTACCGCTTCCGCCGGCGGACGGCGGCGATGCTCCTCCTTCTCTCCGCCCTCGGTGTGGACGCGGTGCGAGCGCAGCAGGGGGACGCGCGGCCGGCGGATGCGTCTTCGGCCGATGCAGGACAGGCCGGCGCGGGGCAGACGGCGACGCCGCAGACGGATACGACGGCGCCGCGGCTGGTGCGGTGCGTGGCGGGACGGGGGCTTCCCTGCCTGCAATCCATCGTCACACTCCGCCCGGGCGAGACGGCGCCGGACTCGGCCGGATGGGCGGGGCGATTGGGACCCCTGCCGCTGCGCGCCCCCGCGGTCCGGGCCTCCGCGCCCGCCGAGCCGGTGAGCCTGCTGGTGCTGGTGGACGTGAGCGGGAGCATGGCGGGAGGCGGGATGCAGGCGGCCCGGTCGTCGCTGCGCGGCTTCCTGGGCGCGCTCCCGGCGGGATCGGCACGGGTGGCGGTGGCGCCGTTCTCCAGCGTGCAGGTGCAGGCGCGCATCCGGCAGGGCCGCTTCGTCGCCCCGGCGGAGGCCGCGCGGCAGGTGGACTACCTGCCGGTGCCGCAGGGGAACACGGGGCTGTACACGGCCGTCGTCACGGGGCTGGAGGTGCTGGGGCGGGAGCGGGGCGCCCGCGCGCTGCTCGTCATCACCGATGGCCGCAACGACGTGGCCGGCGCGGGGGACGACCCCGGCCTGCTCGCGGGCCCGGAGGGGCAGCGGGGGACGACGGAGCGGGTGCGGGGGAGCGGCATCCCCGTCTACCTGGTGGGCTTCGGGACAGGGGTGGATGCCAACGAGCTTCGCCTGCTGGCCTCGTCCCCCGGCCGCGACTACACGGTGCCGGAAGATCCCGTGGCCCTGGCCCGCGCGTTCCAGCGGGTCGGCGCGGAACTGGGGGCCACGCGCGAGCTCACCTGGGTGCTCCCGGTCGCCAACCGGGGATGGCTGGCCCGCGGTGCCCTCCCGTACGGCGCCTGGAGCGTGCCCGAGGAAGGCGGCGTGCGGCGCGACGCGGGATGGATTCCGCCCCTGTACGCGCTCCCCGCCTTCGCCGGGGTGGCGGACAGCGCCGCGGCGGCGGGGTGGGCCCTGCAAGGGGACGCGGGGACGGCGTGGCGCCGCGCGGTGATCCTGCTCGCGCTGGCCGGCGTCCTGGGGCTGCTGTGGATCGGCGTGCCGCGCTGGACGTGGGCGGCGGTGGATCCCGGGGCCGTGCCGGCACCCCGGCCGCGGACCATCCCGCTCCCCGGACGAGGGACGCCGGAGCCCGTGGCAGCTGGGGGATTGCGCACCGATCTGCGCGAGGCGCCGCCGCGAAGGCCGGCGGATACCACGGCGAATGCCGCGCGCAGGGTGGCGCGCGGGCAGGGTGGGGCCTAAACTTTAGTTTACAGGCGGATACGGGTGGGCCCGCCGCTTGCGCACGTTGTTTTTACAGGAAGATCGTCCGTTCGCTTTCGCCAACACGGAGGCATCCGCAATGCCCGTAGTGCGCGTTACCCGAGCCGGTGTACGGCCGGCGCCCCGCGAAGTCCCCACGGACACCACGCTGACCGTGCTCCCCATGACCTTCGACCGCGTGGGCGAAGAGGCGGCGGAGGACGAGCGCCCCACGCGGGTGAGCTCGCTGGCGGAGGCCTTCGAGACCTTCAAGCCCAGCCTCGACTTCCGCACCCAGGTGGGCGAGGAAGGGACGGAGTTCGTCGCGGAGCTGGAGTTCGGCAGCCTCAAGGACTTCGATCCCAAGCAGATCCGCCAGCGGCACCCGTCGCGGCGCAACGACCTGGCCGACCTGCAGGCCCGCATCGACCTGCTGCACCGCATGCGCGAGCGCTTCGGCACGCTCCCCGTAAAGCGCGCGTGGGACCAGCCGGAGCAGCGCGCGGAGATCCTGGCCGCCGTGCGCGAGTTCGAGGCCCAGCTCCGCCTGATCGCGGGGCAGTCCGAAGGAGATGACGAATGAGCGATCCCGTGGTCACACGCACCGCGCAGGAGATCATCGGCAAGCGCAAGGCGGGCAAGGCGATCGAGGAGATCTTCAACGTCATCCACCCCGCGCCGCCCCGCACCGCGCTCAGCGAGATCTTTTCGCCCGAGAGCGCCTCGCAGTTCCTGGAGCGCGTCACCGGGTTCGCCAACCTACTGTCGGAGGATGACAGCTACGAGCAGGCGCTGGCCAAGCTGGACGGGGCCATCGAGGAGGCCTCGTCCATCCGCGACCAGGTGCTGGCCGAGATGTACCGGCAGATCCGCCCCGTGGAGCGCAGCTACCGCCAGCTGCACCTGTTCTTCGAGAACGCCGAGGTGCGCGACAACATGCAGCGCGCCCCCGTGGAGTTCCACATCTTCAACGCCGACGTGGCGGCCATCCGCAACGACACGGAAAGCTCCACCATCGAGGCCATCGACGAGTTCGTGCAGAGCCGGAACGACACGTTCAACTTCCGGCAGTTCATCTGCAACCTCGTGGTCCCGGGGTACATCCCCGACAACGTGCGCAAGCGCTTCGAGGACATCGCCAACACCTGGGGGATGCTCCTGATCGGCGACCTCAAGGACGAGGGGAGCTTCCGCCGCCTGAGCGACCAGTTCCGCACGGACGGCGGCGCCTACGAGTTCCTCAAGCGCCCCGAGGACCGCGCCGCGGCCGACGTGGTGATCGCCGGCTGGGTCAAGCTGCGCGACCGGCACTGGTTCGAGGAAGCGGACGGCGGCGCGGAAGACCCGGACCTGTACGCGCCCGCGTCGCTCGTCTTCGGGGGCTGCCTGGTCCGCACGGACCGCACGACGGGCGGCGGCATTGCCCAGGGCCCC
>DATING010001476.1:0-3836 GCA_035474555.1 Longimicrobium sp.
GACCGCGGCCTGGTGTCCGTCATCCCCAGCGCCACCTCGCCGGAGCTCACGGGCGTGTCGCCCTGGGTGTACCGCGTGACCACCAACGACTCCACCAACGGCGCCAACCTGGCCCGCTTTGCCGCCGGCCTGCGCCCGCAGCGCGTGGCCGTGCTGTACGAGAACAACACCTACGGCCGCGGCCTGGCGGCGGCGTTCCGCGCCAACTACCCCGGCCAGCTCGTGGGCGTGGACCCCATCGGCGGCGACGGCAAGCTCGTGGAGCCGTTCATCTCCTACTACAAGCAGGTGCAGCCGGACCTGGTGTTCGTGGCCGGCACGGAGCTCAGCGGGCAGGCGCTGCTGCGCGAGGCGCGGCGGCAGGGCTTCACCACGCGCTGGGTGGCCGGCGACGGCTGGTCCGGCGTGGTCACGGACACGGCCGCCAGCGAGGGCGTGTTCGTGGCCGTGCCCTTTTCCATCCGCGACACGCGCGCCGAGGCCGTGAAGTTCGTGAACGCGTTCCGCACCCGCTACGGCGTGGAGCCCGACGCCAACGCCGCCATGGCCTACGACGCCACCCGGCTGCTGGCAAAGGCCATGACGGAAGTGGGATTCGACCGCGACGACATCCGCGGCTACCTGGCCCAGGTACGCGGCAGCCGCACCTTTCCCGGCGTGACCGGCGCCCTGCGCTTTCGCCCCGACCGCGACCCGGACCGCAGCGGGTTCGTGATGACGCAGGCGCGCGGCGGCACCCTCGTCCCCCTGGAGGCACCGTGAACCGCCGCATGGGATCCGGCATCCGCAGCCGGCTGATCCTGGGATTCGGCTTCGTCCTCGTGCTCCTGGCCGTGGCCGGGGGCGTGGGATGGCGGTCGATGACCCTGCTCAAGGGCGCCATCGCCCAGTCCATGCACGGCGTGGAGCAGGACGCCCGCCTGTCCGCCATGCTGGCGACGGACGTGGCGCGGGAGATCGCCGTGGCCGCGCGCTACATCGAGCACGGCGAGGTGGCCGCGGTGGAGTTCGATTCGCTGCGCTGGCAGACGCACCGCACGCAGCGCCAGCTGCTGCGCCGGGAGGGGCAGACGCAGGAAGAGGTGGAGCTCGTCGTCGGCATCGACCAGCAGCTGAGCGACGCCGAGGTGCGCTACGTGGCCGCCCGCCGCCTGGCCATGCTGGGCCGCGCCGGCGAGGCCGCCGCGCAGACGGACACGGCGCGGGCCATGGAGGCGCAGATGCTCGGGGCGTTGACCAAGCTCGCGGACGTGAAGGGCGCCCGCGTGGCCGGCGCGCAGAAGCGGCTGGAGGCGGACGCGTCCGCGTGGCGGCTGATCCTGGCCGCGCTGCTGCTGGCCGCGCTGGTCATCGGGCTGGTGGCCGTGTGGGCCGTGCTGCGCTCCATCACGGGGCCGCTGGACCTGCTGGCCGCGCACGCCGGCCGCATGTCCGAGGGTGACCTGACGGCGCGCACGGAGACCCAGCTCCCCGGCGAGCTGCAGATCCTGGCCACGGCCATGAACCGCACGAGCGACTCCCTCAGCCGCATTGGCGCGGGGGCGGCGCAGGCGGCGGATGGCATCGCCGAGTCCGCGGACGACCTGACGGCCATCAGCACCCAGCTGGCGGCCGCCGTGGGCGAGGTCACCCGCTCCATCGAGCAGGTGTCCGAGGGCGCCACGGGGCAGGTGGAGCAGCTGCGGCGGGTAGATGGCGCCCTGCGGCGCATGCTGGACACGGCCAACCGCATGGTGGCCGAGGTGCGCGAGGTGGCGACGCTGGCCGGCAGCATCGAGGCCGAGGCGCAGAGCCGCCGCGCGGAGACGGAGAGCACCATCGGCACGCTCTTCAAGATCAAGGCGACGGTGGAGGCCGCCGCGGCCGAGACGGTGGCCCTGAACGCCGCCGTGGCCGACGTCAGCATGTTCGTCCGCACGGTCAACGACATCGCGGAGCAGACCAACCTCCTAGGCCTGAACGCCGCCATCGAGGCCGCGCGCGCGGGCGAGGAAGGCCGCGGCTTTGCCGTGGTGGCCGACCAGGTGCGCAAGCTGGCCATGCAGGCGCGCGAGGGGGCGGAGAACGTGGCCGCCATCACGCGCACCATCACGCAGCGGGTCAACAGCACGGCGGCGGCCATGGAAGCCGGCGCCAGCCACGTGGACGAGATCGAGCGCGTGGCCCACGCCGTGGAGGGCGCGCTGACGACCATCGTGGCGTCGGCGGAGCGCACGCGCGTGGCGGCGGACCGGGTGACGGGGCTGGCGGAGGGCAACGCCGCCGCCGCCGTGGAGGCCGCGCACGACATCGCGGCCGTGGCGGACACGGCCGTGGTGCACGCCGAGACGGCCGAGGGAGTGCGCACGGCCACGGCGCAGCAGGAGAGCGCCTGCCGCATGGTCGCCGAGGCCACGGGCCGCCTGACGCGCAGCGCGGGCGAGCTGCGCGGGCTGGTGGGCGAGCTGCGCGTGACCCCGCGCGAGGTGCCGGAGGTGGTCGTGGACGATGCGGTTCCGCCGCGCCTGGCCGTCCCCCCGTTCTACGGCCCCGCGCCCACCGCGGCCGACGAGCTCGAGGCCAAGCGCCGCCGCCGCCGCACGGTCGCCGCGCGGTAACGGCGGGCCTCACGCGGAGGACGCGGAGGACGCGGAGAGCTGCGGGGAACTGCGGGACGGATTGGATGACGCCGATGGGGCGGGGGACGCGTGCCGTCCTCCGCCCCATCCGTTTTTCGAGCGCGTCTACCGGCAGTAGCTGCGGGTGGCGAGCGTGAGAACCTCGGCCGCGGACAGGGCGCGGTCGTGGATCTGGAGCTCGTCCACGGCCCCGTCCCATCCCCCGTCGCTGTACCACGAGTGGGCCCCGATCCGGAGCGGGGCGGAGCTCGCGAGGCTGCCCTGCCGGTGCGTCGGGTCGGCGACCTCGCCGGCCGGCAGCCCGTCCACGTACCAGCGGAGGCCGGTGGTGGACGCGCGCTCCACGGTCACCGCCAGGTGGTGCCACCGCCCATCCGCCATCCCGCTGCCCATGTTGGAGTGATAGTTGTACCACCCCCCGTGCTCACCGTCGGCGTTGGCCAGCTGGATCAGCGGCTCGCCCCCGGAGATCACCATGTGATAGCCGCGGATGGGATGGGCGTCGCGCTTGTCCAGCAAGGTGAAGTACTGCCCGCCAGCCATTCGGATCCACAGGGAGATGGTGAAGTCGCCGGTACCCAGGTTCTTGTCGGCGGTGCCTTGCGCGAACGCATTGGGGGAGGACATGTCCAGCGCGCCCAGCACCCTGCCCGCCGTGTGGGTGGGGCCGTGCAGGCGCAGGGGCGAGGCCGGGGCGGCGTTGGCGTGGTCCGCCGCCGTGTCGCCCGCCGCCTCGTCAAAGCGGTACCACGCAAGCAGCCCCGTCGGCGCGGCCATGCACCCGTCCGGCGTGCAGCGCACGTCCAGCCAGGACCCGCCGTTCCGCTGCGCTCCCACCCGGTCGACCGTCTTGCCACCCGCCGGGCAGTCCACCGTGTAGACGGTGAACACGCCCGCCACGGGAAGGTCGCCCGTGCCCATGCTCGTGCCTGTGACCGGCAGCGCTTCCGCGCGGGTGATGCGAAAGCTGCCGCCGGCATCGGCCCGCGTGCACCACGCGCTCCCCGCCGCGTTCCGGGCGCAGACGATGGCGTTCGCGCTGGATACGCCCGAGATCCCCGCGTCCGCCTGCGGCTGCGGTTCCGGCTGCGGCTGTACCGTTGGACTGCGGTCGCTGCAGGCCGCGTGCAGCAGGAGCATGGCCACGGCAAGGACGCGCGGCAGGGGAGTCCGTACAAAGGAATGTCTCATTGATCCTGGTGGGTGGAGGAAACGGTG
>DATING010001477.1:0-4063 GCA_035474555.1 Longimicrobium sp.
GGCGCGGGCCAGGGCGTAGGGCATGATCTCCACCCCGCGCGGCCGCCGATCGATGCGGATCCCCGACAGGTGCCCGAAGCGCGCCGGGCCGCCCGTCTCGTTGCGCCCCCAGTACGACCACATGGACGACTCGTTCAGCCGCTGCACGAAGCGCCACACCTGCAGCCCCCACGTCTGGTCAGCGGCGCCGCTGAAGCGCAGCTGGCTCCAGGGGATGCGCATCTCCGCCGTCCACCCGGCGCTGTCCACGCGCGTCTCCACCTCCCACACGGGATCCCACGACGGGTCGGCGTTGGGCGAGGCCTGGCCGGCGTCGTACTTGACCCCGGACGGGTTCACCTGCAGCACGGTGCGGCCGGCGTGGTCGTGGTAGGTGTCCAGCACGAGCTGGATGTAGTCGCTCTCCACCTCCTGGTCGCGCCGGGTGAGCTGCCGGCTCACGCCCGCGGCGCCCAGCGAGTCGAACATGCGGGCGCCCACGTACAGCGCGCCGTCGTCGTAGGCAAAGCGGACTTCCGTGCGCTGGCCCGGCTGTCCGTCGTGCGGCTCCTGCTGGCGAAAGTCCGTGGCCGGGGCGGGCGTGGCCCACGCGGCCTCGTCCAGCCGGCCGTCCAGCACGATGTCCGTGGCGCGGTGGGCGACCACGCCCAGGGCGGTGGATGGATGGCCGCCCGCGTCCTGGGCGGCGAGGGGCGCGGCGGCCAGCAGGGCCGCGGCGATCAGCGATGTATGGAAAGCGCGCATGGCGGGCGTGCGGTTGGAAGGGTCGAACCGTCGTTCTCCTGGGATACCGCACTCGCCGAAAAGGTTTGACCCTCTCGTTTGACGAAAAATCGTGCGAAATAGCGGGATTCCGGTCCCCTGGGGGCGGCGGGCGGCACCGGGGGATACGCCCTCGCGGACGCCCCGGTTTCATCCTTCCGGGGAGGATGGGAGGCGCAGCGGAGGGCGGCGGATGCAACTTGCATCACGGGCCGGGGATGGCTAAGTAGGGACGTCCACCCGATTTCCATCACCCGAAGGCAAAGGGATGCCGATGCTTCACGAAACCGGTCCGCCGTCCTCTCCGAACGCCGCGAAGGAGGTCCGCCATGCATCATGAGACGGGGCTGATCGCGCTGATCGCCGTGGGATTCGGGCTGGCGTTCGTGCTCGGCTTTGCGGCCAACCGGCTGCGGATGCCGCCGCTCGTGGGCTACCTGCTCGCGGGCGTGGCCGTCGGGCCGTTCACCCCCGGCTTCGTGGGCGACGCGGGGCTGGCGTCGCAGCTGGCGGAGATCGGCGTGATCCTGCTGATGTTCGGCGTGGGCCTCCACTTCTCGCTGGGCGACCTGCTTGCGGTGCGGAAGATCTCGCTGCCCGGCGCGGTGGTGCAGATCAGCGCGGCCACGCTGATGGGCGCCCTGCTGGCGCGCTCCTGGGGGTGGACGTGGGGGCAGGGCATCGTGTTCGGCCTCTCGCTCTCCGTGGCGAGCACGGTGGTGCTGCTGCGCGCGCTGGAGCAGCGAGGGCTGGTGGACTCGGCGGAGGGGCGCATCGCCGTCGGGTGGCTGATCGTGGAGGACCTGGCCATGGTGCTGGCGCTGGTGCTGCTGCCGGCGCTGGCGGGCTCCCTGGGCGGCACGCCGGCGGAGGGCGGCGGGAGCGTGGGCGCGGCCGTGGCCCTGACGCTGGGCAAGGTGATCGCGTTCCTGGCGCTGATGTTCATCGTGGGCCGCCGCGCCGTCCCCTGGCTGCTGACCAGGGTGGCGCGGACGGGATCGCGGGAGCTGTTCACCCTCGGCGTGCTCGCGGTGGCGATGGGGGTCGCGTTCGGCGCGGCGTCGCTGTTCGGCGTGTCGTTCGCGCTGGGGGCATTCTTCGCGGGCGTGGTGATCAGCGAGTCGGACCTGAGCCACCAGGCCTCGGCCGACGCGCTCCCCTTCCAGGACGCGTTCGCCGTCCTCTTCTTCGTCTCCGTGGGGATGCTGTTCGATCCCTCCGTGCTCGTCCGGCAGCCGCTGCAGGTTCTCGCCGTCGTGCTCATCATCCTGGTCGGCAAGTCCATCGCGGCGCTGGGGATCGTCCTCGCCTTCCGGTATCCCGTGCGCACGGCGCTGGTGGTGTCGGCCAGCCTGGCGCAGATCGGCGAGTTCTCCTTCATCCTCGCCGGGCTGGGGATGACGCTGGACCTGCTGCCGGAGGAGGGGAACAGCCTGATCCTGGCGGGCGCGCTGCTCTCCATCACCGTCAATCCGCTGGCGTTCGGCGCGGCCACGGGGCTGGAGCGCTGGGTCCGCGCCAAGCCGCGCCTGGCCGAGGCGCTGGAGCGGCCGGCGGG
Source organism: Longimicrobium sp. (assembly GCA_035474555.1). Taxonomy (GTDB): domain Bacteria; phylum Gemmatimonadota; class Gemmatimonadetes; order Longimicrobiales; family Longimicrobiaceae; genus Longimicrobium. The sequence goes on from DATING010001477.1 coordinate 2,321, forward strand.
CGTGCTGGCGGAGCTTCCCAAGGGCGTGGAGGAGGCGTCGCTGACGGGGCACGCGGTGCTCATCGGCCATGGCCGCGTGGGCGCACCCGTGGCGCATGCGCTGGAGCGGCAGGGGATTCCCTACGTGGTGGTGGAGCAGAACCGCGAGGAGGTGGAGGCGCTGCGGGCGCGGGGGCTGCCGGCGCTGTTCGGCGACGCGAGCCGGCCGGGGATCCTGGAGCACGCGCACCTGGAGCGCGCGCGGCTGCTGGTGGTGTCCGCGCCGGATGCATTCCAGGCGCGGCTCATCCTGGAGCACGCGCGCAAGGTGAATCCCGGTATCGACACGGTGGTCCGCACGCACAGCGACGAGGAGCGGACGCACCTGGAGCAGGGTGGCGTGGGCCGGGCCGTCGTCGGCGAGCGGGAATTGGCGCTCGCCATCATCCGCTACGCGTTCGGCTCGTTCGGCATCCGCGAGGACATGGCCGCCGTCGCCGCCGAGACGCTGCAGCTCCCCGATCCGCACACGGGCCGCCGCCGCCGGCCGCCGGAGCCGCCCCCGCCGCCCCGCACGCGCGAGCCCTGACGGCGGCCGTGGAAGGATGATCGACGCGGGGGCGGGCCGTGCGGCGGGGTGCCGCCGGCCCGTCACGCCGCTCCACGCGCCGGCTGTCCTCTCGCGTCGCTCCGATTCGACCCCCCGGGCCGATGCACCCGGGGAGGGGCACGCGAAGATGCTTGCTGTCCGCCGTCCTCCGCACTACTCTTTTGAGGCCATCACGCGCGACACGCTGCGGACAGCGTTCGCGACCCTACGGACAAGAGGAGGCCGCAATGGACAAGCGAGTCAAGCTCGACGTGGGCAGCATCAGCGTTGCGTCGTTCGACACCGTCCAGCAGGAGCGGGGGAGCGGGGCGCATCTCGCCGCGATCACCCGCAGCACGATCAACGTGTGCTGCGACAACACGGTCTGCGCGACGCGCGCGGAGTGCTCGACGGAAACCTGCGCCTGAGCTTTCCGCCGCGCATCGTTCGGCCGCGCGTCCGCCGGACGGCGCGCGCACCATCGCCGCGGGCTCCGAAGCCTTCATCGCGTAAACCGGACGCCGCCGCCACGGAACCACGTGGCGGCGGCGTTCTCGTCGTGACGCCCCTGTTCCGTCCGCGAGCCCTGCCGCTGGCGGCGCGAGCCGGTGCGACGGCGGGGGAGGCTGCCGTGAGGTTCATATCCGCATTTCCGCAGAGCAGCCCTTCTGCCGATGGGCTGGATGCAGATCACGGCACACACCACCCGATCGCATCCGTTGCGGCCCCCGCCCTCCCACGGCAGCCGGGTCGCGGACGATCATCCGCCTGTCGAGGCAGAGTATCGGCGCGGGCCGAGTGCCAAAAGGACGCGATCGGGTGGTGCGTGATCAGGCTTCCGCGGCAGGTTGCGGAGGATGTGCACGGTCTGAAATCCGCGACCAACCGCATCGAAGCGCCAGGATTAGGAAGAAAGCCTCGCTCGAACGATCCGCGACAGACTTCCGGACGCGATCCGACGAGGCGGTGCCTCCTCCAAAAAACTGCGATGAACAGCGTCGCGGCGCAGGGCTCATCGCGGAAATCTGCCCCCGCGAGCCGCGGTCGTGCGCGAGGACGGGCGATGTGGCCGGCGTGAAGCCGCGCCGCTCCGGTGATCCGGAGCGGCGCCGTTCGTCATCCAGGGAGGCTCGCACGGGGCCGCTCGGCGGAACACCGGGGGGAGAGTCGAGATG
>DATING010001478.1:0-3472 GCA_035474555.1 Longimicrobium sp.
ACCCTTGCCGGTTTCGCGGGCGAGTCGGTCGCTCATTGCCTCGGCCGTCTCCGTCTTCCCGGTGCCCACGTCACCCGCGAAGATCACCAGCGGGTACCGGTCGGTCACGGCGATGCAGATCGGCATCTCGCCCCCGTAGAACTTTCGGCTCCACTCCCCCACCTCTTCCGGTGCTGCCAGCAGCCGCAGGTCGCGACGGATGCGCTCATAGCGGGCCTCGAAGCCCACAAGCCGCCCCGCACGCGCGTGCAGCCCGGCCTCCGGAAGGGATAGCTCCAGTTCGAACAGCTCGCTCCGTGTCGTGCTCACTGGTAGGTGCTCCGCTGGAGGCCGTAGCCGTTGCTGACGTAGTTCCGGTCCGCCGTGGCCCGGAGGGTGGGAAAGGACGTGTCGATCCCCGACGTGCTCCAGCGCCGCTTCAGCTCGCGGGCGAAGGTCTCCTTGGTCGGCTGCGAGAGGCCCTTCCAGAGTTCGCTGTAGTGGACCACCACGCTCAGGCTGCCGCCGGGAGTGCGCGGCCACAGGTAGTTGCCGGGCCGGGACGCGGTGAGCACTCCCGCGCTGGTGTTAACCGTGTACTTGGTCGCGCGGATCGTCGTACCCGCCTCGTTGAGCAGGCAGAGGTTGACCTCACGCAGGTAACCACGGCTGGCCATCAGCTTCACGTCGGCGCCGACCTCCTTCACGTCGTCCCGGGTGCGCAGGCCCGTGGACTGCGCGATCCCGTCGAAGTCAGCAACGAAGCAGTCGAGCACCTTGCCGATGTCCGCCGTGGTGTAGCTCGTGGTGTAGGTTCCAGTCATGGACATGGTGTTCACTCCTCGATCGCGAAGGAGCGCCCGAAGACCTCTTTCCAGTACTCGAGCGTTTCCCCCTTGAAGCCATTGTTGCGCGCCGCGGTGATCAGCTCCCACGCGTCGGTGGCGCGGGCGACGATCTCCTGGCAGTCGGCCTCGGTCAGCCGCCGCGCCACGTTGTTCTCTGCGTTCACCGGGTCCAGGATCACCACGCGGTCCGCGGGCAGGTAAGCCTGTGCGCCGAGCTCGGGCGCCACGATGGGCAGCCTAAGTTCGTTCTGCGCCAGGTAGAGGAAGAAGCGCAGCAGCCCCTCCTCCATTGAGGCAGGTCGCCCGTGAACGTCCTGCAGGTGGCTGACGATCAGCTCGATCATGAACGACCGGAGTTCGTCCAGCTCGTGCTGGTTTCGCCAGTGCTTCAGCAGGCGCACCAGCGAGGTGAAGCGGGCGTACCCCTCTTTGCGCACGCGGATGAACTCTAGTTGCTTGGTGACGCTTGTCTTGAGCGGGGACTCCCCGCGCGACGACGGCTGCCAGCCGTAGTCGTCGGGTCCGTCGATGGGGATGATGGGCACCAGGTCCAAGGCCAATCCCGAGGTGCGAAACACGATGCCGAGCGTCCGCGGCTGGACCGTGAAGTCGCTGGCGGACTTGCCCGGGTAGGACGCGATCAGCAAGGCGCGGATGCGGTCGTGCAACTCGTCAAGCTCGTATACCTCGGGGTCGACCACGTTGAGGAACACCGCGATATCGGAGTCCACCCCCACGTCGCCGCTTGGCCGCAGCACCGTGCCCTTCCGCAGCGAGCCGGTCTTCAGGAACTTGACGATCTTCAGGTTCGGGTCCTCCGCCGCCTTGGCGGAGAAGTTGGCGATCATCCCGTCCACCTGCTTGAGGTACTCCGAGCGCTTCCCTTGGGGCAGCTTCAGCCGGTTATCGACAAACCAGCCCACCTGCGCGTCGTTCAGCTCCACTGCGGCCTCCCGGGTTCGTGAGCGGCGAGTCTACGCGCGTGCGGGTGCCAGGCCATCAGCTCCCGGCCAAGGGGACCTTGCGGGCGGCGCAGGCTTCCGCGATTGTGATTGCGGTATACCCTATCCTTATCGAGCGGTATACCCCAGGCGCCGAAAAAACCACTACGGCGCGGAAGGGTGAAACTATGCTAACTAGTAAGGTTCGTCAATGCCCCCATCCGCCCCTGATTTCGCAACCCGCCTCAAGCAGGCGCGCGAGCACCGGAAGCTTACGCAGGCGGAGCTCGCGGCCCGGGCCCGCCTGACTCCAATCCAGATCTCGCACTTTGAGACCGGCGTCAAGCCAAGCGCTTCCGCGGCGACGCTGGTCAAGTTGGCGAACGCGCTTTCCGTATCGGTGGACTATCTCCTCGGGCGGACGGCCGAGGTGGATGCGGTAGGCGGGCCTGCTGCACTGGTCCTGCGCAATCTGGGGACGGCATCCGCAGAGACCATTGAAACCGTCGCCGAGATCGCGAAGGCGCTCGCGACCAAGGATGCCGCTAGACGCCAGGCCACCGCCGGCCCTTCGCGCCCGCCGACCATCAAGCCGGGAAAAGACTCCCCCGACACTCGCTGAGCAATGCCCCTACCACCCCGCGAACACCTGGCCCGACGTATCGCCAACGAGTTGCTGGATAGCCACGGGGTCAGCCAAGTCCCCGTCGATCCGACCTGGTTGGCAGTGCAGGAGGGCGCTACCGTCATTGAGCAGAGCGGCTTCCCCACGGGCTGCTACGGCGCGCTCTGCCTCGTCGACGGAGCATTCCAGATTCTGGTCTCGACGGAGTGTCCGACCGCGGGCCACAAGCGCTTCACCATTGCCCACGAGGTCGCACACTTCATAATCGACGGTCACGTGGACGGGCTGGCCTGGACCGGCGACTTCGCTCTGTCTCAGGGCCACTTCCGGGGGCGGAGAGATCCGATCGAAGTCGAGGCCGACTGTTTCGCCGCGGAGCTGTTGATGCCGACCCGGTGGGCACGGGATGTGGTGGAACAACGCGAGCCGGGCCTGGGCGCCGTTCGTGAGCTTGCCGACCGATTCGATACATCGATGAGCGCTTCGGCCATACGCTACGCTGCGCTATCTCCGGAACCGGTGGTCGTCGTGCTGTCCCACGGCCTCCAGATCGAGTGGGTCGCATCCAGCGGCCACTTCGACGCTGCCGCGTGGATGCGGTTCCGGCGCCACAAGGGAGAGTGGGCGCCGCGTGGATCCGCGACTCGTTACCTTGGCGGCCGCCGTGACGATGTCGCTACAGCGGAGGAAGCAACCGGGTCCGGCCTCCTCTGCGAGTGGTTTGAGGGTGCCCCTGCGCAACTCGAGGTGCAGGAGGAAGTTGTCGGGCTGGGACCCTTCGGCCGAACGCTTACGGTGCTGTCCTGTCCCGACCTCGACCCGGACGTACTGGACGAGGAGGGTGACGCGGACGATGAGCCGCGCGACTGGCGGGACGCGCTTCGCGGCTACCGATGAGTGCGCGGGGGGTGCCTGGAAGAGAGAGGGGGGAGAATGGCTCCCACGAGCGCGCTTGAGCGGCACGGCGGGTGGTTGAGGGTGCCGTCCCCCACCCATCTCGTGCTGCTGCGGGGTCTGGCTCGCGCCGGCTATATCGTTTCCTGGGGCGAATCGTGCGATGCGCCCGAGCCCAACAGGAC
>DATING010001479.1:0-4238 GCA_035474555.1 Longimicrobium sp.
CGCGCGCGTCCACGTGGCCAGGTGCAGCACGATCTCCCCCACGCTGTGCGCCCCGGGCAGGGGCCGCGTGGCCGCCGCATCCGCCGGGACGGCGTCCAGGATCGTCCGCAGCGCGTCGCCGTGCCACGGGTCGCCGTCCCACGCGCGGCGCAGCTCGTCCAGGATGTGGTCGCGCTCCGCCATGGCGCCGGCGACCGCATCCCCCGCCGCCGTCCCGCTCACGCGGTGCCGTGCCCGGAGAGCTGCCGGCCGCCCATGACGTGAAAGTGAAGGTGCGGCACCGTCTGGTTCCCCTCCTTGCCCGTGTTCACCACCACGCGGTAGCCGCGGCTGAGCCCTTCCTGCTCCGCGACCTTGCGGATGGCGAGGAGGATGCGCCCGGCCAGCTCCAGGTCGCCTTCCTCCAGCTCCGCCAGCGACGGGATGGGCTTGCGGGGGATGACCAGCACGTGCACCGGCGCCGCGGGGTTGATGTCGCGGATGGCGATCACGTGCTCGTCCTGGTATACGAAGCTGCCGGGGATCTCACCGTCGATGATCCGGGTGAAAAGCGTTTTTTCGGCCATGGTGGATGCGGGCTCGGAGGATGAGGGGTTTCGCGGGTCCGGTCCTGCCTTTCGCCCGCCAATCTACCCCGGCGCGCGGCGGCGCGCACCTCCGTCCCGCATCCGTCCGGAAAGGAAGCGGCGGAAAGCGGATGATGCACATCCTTCCTGCTACAGGGAACTGCACCAGGGCTACGCGGTACAACGCCCCCGTTCGGAGCGCCGGCCCGGCTCCGAACCGTCGCACGCACGCTGGGGTCCGCCCAAGTGCCGCGCGCTGATCCCGGTTGCAGGCGCAGTCCAGACTTGATCCACGGGTTCCGAGGGCCGATATTGCGCACGCGCCTCTCCGGCGCGCTCGCGCAGGTCCTCGCCATCCCCGCCCTGTTCACCGACTTCCGGACGCTGGCTCAATGAACCGCACCCTCCGCGCCTTCCGGCGGCACGCGGCCCTCGCGACCGTGCTGCTCTCCGCCACCCTTCCGGCCACCCTGCTCGCCCAGGCCGAGCGCCGCGTGGCCCTCATCATCGGCAACGGCGCCTACGAGACCGTGGGCCCGTTGCGCAACCCGGTGAACGACGCCCGGGCCATGGCCCAGGCGCTCAGCGGCATGGGCTTCGACGTGCTGCTGCGCGAGAACCGCAACGAGGACCAGGTCAAGCAGGACATCCGCGAGTGGGGTCGCCAGCTGGACCAGAACTCCGTGGCGCTGTTCTACTACTCGGGGCACGGGATCCAGGTTAAGGGCGAGAACTACGTGGTGCCCATCGACGCCGAGATCACCAGCGAAGAAGAGGTGGAGTACTCCGCCGTGAACGTGGGGATGGTGACGGCGCAGATGGAACGCGCCCGCAGCCGCGTGAACATCGTGTTCCTGGACGCCTGCCGGAATAACCCGTTCGCCCGCAGCTTTCGCTCGGCCACGCAGGGGCTGGCGATGGTGAACGCCCCCGCGGGCACCTTCATCGCCTACGCCACGGCACCCGGCGACGTGGCCAGCGACGGCACGGCGGCGGCCGGCAACGGGCTGTACACCCAGCAGCTGCTGCGCTACCTCACCACGCCGGGGCTGCCCATCGAGCAGATGCACAAGCAGGTGCGCATCGCCGTGAGCGGCGCCAGCAACGGCGACCAGGTGCCCTGGGAGTCGTCGTCCATCATGGGCGACTTCTTCTTCGCGGGGAACGGTAGCGGCGCGGGCCGCGTGCAGACGGCGGTCTCCACCCCCGTGAACCGCCCCGAGGCCATCGCCGAGGCGGGGACGTCGGCCGCCGGCGGCGCCACGGCCCTGCGCCCGGGCCAGCGCCAGCAGGGCAGCCTGGCCCGCGGCGACGCGGCCATGGACGACGGGTCGCTCTTCGACCTCTACTCGTACGAGGCGCGGGCGGGCGAGCGGCTCACCTTTACCATGCGCTCCGGCGAGTTCGACACCTTCGTCACCGTGGCGCGGATGAACAACGGGCAGGCGGAGCTGCTGGTGCGCGACGACGACAGCGGCGGCGGCACCAACTCGCGCGCCGAGCTCACGGTGGACCGCGACGGGCCCATCCTCATCCTGGCCAACGCCCTGCGCGAGGGGATGACGGGGAGCTACACGCTGGAGCTGGCGGCCGCGGGCGGCTCGTCGCGCATCGCCTCCGGGCAGAGCGTGGCGGGCACGCTGGCGCGCACGGACCAGATGCTGGGCGACAGCTCCTTCTTCGACACCTACACGTACCAGGGGCGCCAGGGCGAGCGCGTGCGCATCGCCATGACCTCGGGTGACTTCGACACCTACCTGTCCATCGGGCAGGTAACGGACGGGCGGTACGCCGAGGTCGAGAAGAACGACGACGGCGACGGCACCAACTCCGTGATCGACGTGGTGCTCCCCCGCACGGGCACCTACCAGATCCGCGCGAACTCGTACCTCAAGCACCAGACGGGCGGCTACACGCTGAACGTCCGCCCCGGCTCTGGCCCCGCGCCGCAGCCCCAGACACAGCCCACGCAGCGTCCGAGCGGCAGCGGCGGCGTCATCCGTCCCCGTCCCCAGGGGCAGCCCGCCCAGCCCCAGCCGGGCACCGGCGGCGGCGTCATTCGCCCCCGGCCCCGGCCCAACTGACGGGACGGGTTCGGCGCGGAATATGGAGCGGCCCCGGCGTGGAGTTCACGCCGGGGCCGCTTTCGTTAACTGCGGGGGACAGGGGACAGGTTACAGGGGACAGCCTGCAACGACGTCGTTTCGACTCACGCGGTCGGGCGGAGGAGGGCGCTCCACCACTCCTCTTCCTCGTCCACCTCCACCACGCGGAAGCCCGCGGCCTCGGCGTCGTGGATCACCAGCGGCGCCTCGGTGCGCAGGATGCCGCTGACGATCAGCCGGCCCTCCGGCGAGCCGCCCAGCGACTGCCGGAACGCGGGGAGCAGGGGGCGGATGACGCCGCTGAGGATGTTGGCCAGCAGCAGGTCGAAGGGGCCCAGCTCCTCCAGCAGCGCCGGATCGGCCATCGCCTCCACGATCTCCACCCGATGCTCCACCCCGTTGCGCTCCAGGTTCTCGCGCGCGTTAAGGTTGGCGTCGGGATCGTACTCCACCGCGATGCACTCGCGGGCGCCCAGCATGGCCGCCGTGATGGCCAGGATGGCACTGCCGGAGCCCACGTCCAGCACCCGGTCGCCGGGGTGCAGGGCGTCGTCCAGCAGGCGCAGGCAGCCGCGCGTGGTCGCGTGCTCCCCCGTGCCGAACGCCATCTGCGGATCGATGTCCACCACCACCTGCCCCGGCCGCGCGTCCCACTCCGTCCAGGTGGGCTTCACGACGATCCGCTCCGTCACCGCCCGCGGCGCCAGCCCCTCGCGCCACCTGGCCGCCCAGTCCTCGTTCGCCTGCCAGCGCCACGCCACCTCCGGCGCGGCGGACTCCGGCAGCTCGTCCGCCAGCGCGGCGCGCACCTCGCCCACGTAGGACTCCGCGTCGGCCGGCTCGGGGACGTACGTCTCGATGGCGCCGTCCGCCTCCTGCACCGCCCAGCTCCCGCGGGCCACCAGCACCTCGGAAGCCAGGGGCAGCAGCTCGGGGTCCGCCGTCCGCACCGTCAGGACGAGCCAGCGCTCCGGCTGCGCGCTCACGCGGCGAACGCGTCCCGCACGCGGCTCCAGAAGCCCTTGCCGCGCCGCGAGCCCGCCTGCGGCACGGGCCCTTCCAGCTCCGCCAGCTGCCGGAAGAGCTCCTCCTGCTCCGGGGTGAGCTCCGTGGGCGTCCACACGTGCACCCGCACGTGCTGGTCGCCGCGCCCGCCGCCGCCCAGGTGCGGCAGCCCCTTGCCGCGCAGGGTGAACAGCTCGCCGCTCTGCACGCCGGCGGGGATCTTCACCTTCTCCTCGCCGTACACCGTCGGCACGTCCACCTCCAGCCCCAGCACGGCCTGGCTGAAGGAGACGGGGAGGTCGTGGTACAGGTCGCTCCCCTCGCGCATCCAGCGCGTGTCCTCCTCCACCTCGATGACCACGATCACGTCGCCGCGGGGGCCGCCGCGCGGGCCCGCGTTGCCGCCGCCGCGCAGGGTGAGGTAGTTGTCGCTGCTCACGCCGGAGGGGATGTCCACCTCCACCGTGCGCTCGCCCCGCTGGCGGCCGTCGCCGTTGCAGGTCTTGCACGGGTTCTTGATGACCCGCCCCTCGCCGTGGCAGGTGGGGCACACCGCCGCCTG
>DATING010001480.1:0-2197 GCA_035474555.1 Longimicrobium sp.
GGCGCCTCTCGGAGGTGTCGCTGCTGCGCGGGGCGGAGCGCGCCCAGGTGCTGGAAGCCTGGAACGCCACCACTGCCGAGCTTCCGCAGGCCTGCGTCCACGAGCTGTTCGCGGAGCAGGCCGCACGCACGCCCGGCGCGACCGCAATCGTCTTCGGCGAGGCGTCGCTCAGCTACGCGGAGCTGGACCGTGCCTCCAACCAGCTGGCGCACGTGCTCCGGCAGCATGGTGTCAGGCCGGACACGCGCGTGGGCGTGTGCCTGGAGCGCAGCCTGGAGATGGTCGTCGCCCTGCTGGCGGTCCTCAAGGCCGGCGGCGCGTACGCCATGCTCGACCCCCAGCTCCCGCCGGCGCGCCTGGCGCTCCTGCTGGAGGACCTCGCCGCGCCCGTGGTGCTGAGCCGCGCCGCCCTCCGCGACCGGCTCCCCGGCGGGCTGGACGTCCTGTGCGTGGACGCGGAGCGCGAGCGCATCGCCCGCGAGCCGGACACGGCGCCCGCGGTGGAGGTCACGCCGGAGCACCTGTGCTACGTCATCTACACCTCCGGCTCCACGGGGCTGCCCAAGGGCACCGAGGTGCCGCACCGGGCCATCCCCGGCTTCTTCCGCGACGCGGAGTACGCCCGCTTCGACGCGGAGCAGACTCTGCTCCAGCACTCCTCCACCTCGTGGGACGCGCTGACGCTGGAGCTGTGGCCCGCGCTGCTGACGGGCGGCCGCTGCGTGCTGTACGCGGGGCAGAGCCTGGACCCGGAGGAGCTGGCGCGCGAGGTGGAGCGGCACGGGGTGACCACGCTGTGGCTGACGGCTGCGCTGTTCAACCTGATCGTGGACACGCGTCCGGAGCTGCTGGACGCGGTGCGGCAGGTGATGACGGGCGGCGAGGCGGTCTCGGTGCCGCACCTGCGTCGTGCGCGGGAGCGCAACCCGAGGCTGCGGCTGGTCAACGGCTACGGGCCGAGCGAGTGCACCGTGTTCACCAGCTGCCACGTAGTGGGCGGCGAGGTGGCGGAGGGTGAGGTGCTTCCGATCGGGCGGCCGGTGGGCGACCGGCGGGTGTACGTGCTGGACGCGTGGGGCGAGCCGGTGCCGGTGGGCGTGCCGGGCGAGCTGCACGTGGGCGGCGTGGCCGTGGCGCGGGGCTACCTGGGCCAGGCGGAGCTGACGGCTGAGAAGTTTGTCCCGGACCCGTTCTCGGCGGATGCGGGCGCGCGGCTGTACGCCTCGGGGGACCGGGTGCGGTGGCTGCCGACCGGGGAGCTGGAGTTCGTGGGCCGTGTGGACGCGCAGGTGAAGATCCGCGGGTTCCGGATCGAGCTTGGCGAGGTGGAGGCGGTGCTGGCGTCGGTGCCGTCGGTGCGGGAGTCGGCGGTCGTGGTGCGGGAGGACGCGCCGGGGCAGAAGCGCCTGGTGGCCTACTTCGTTGCCCGGCAGGGAGCCGACGTGTCGGCGGGAGAGCTGCGAGCGCAGCTGTCGGCTCGCCTCCCGGAGTACCTGGTGCCGTCGGCGTTCGTGATGCTGGAGTCGCTGCCGCTCACTCCGAACGGCAAGCTGGATCGGCGCGCGCTGCCGGCGCCGGAGTACGGGTCGGGGGAGGGCCGGTACGTGGCGCCGCACACGCCGACGGAGGAGGTGCTGGCGGGAATCTGGGCGGAGGTGCTGGGGACCGAGCGGGTCGGGGCCGAGGACGGTTTCTTCGAGCTGGGCGGCCACTCTCTGTTGGCGACGCAGGTGGTGTCGCGCGCTCGGCAGGCGTTCGGGGTGGAGGTGCCGCTGCGGGCGCTGTTCGAGGCGCCCACGGTGGCGGGGCTCGCCGCGCGCATCGAGGCGCTGCGCAGCATGGGCACGTCGGCCGCCCCCGCGATCGAGCGGGTGTCGCGCGAGGAGTCGCTGCCGCTGTCGTTCGCGCAGCAGCGGCTGTGGGTGGTGGATCAGGTGGAGCCGGGCAGCGCCGCGTACAACCTGCCGTTCGCGATGCGCCTGAGCGGTGCGCTGGATGTCGCGGCGCTGCGGGCCAGCCTGGACGCGCTGGTCCGGCGGCACGAGTCGCTGCGGACCACGTTCGCGGAGCTGGGCGGCGTCCCCGTGCAGGTCATCGACCCCGCCGTGTCCGTGGCGCTGCGGGAGCTGGACCTGCGCGACCTTCCGCGGGCGGATCGCGAGGCCGAGGCCGAGCGGCTTGCATCCGAGGAGACGCT
>DATING010001481.1:0-4047 GCA_035474555.1 Longimicrobium sp.
TTGAGCGTCGCGTTCCACGCGGACTGGACGTCCGGCGACGCGGCCGACCTGGAGCAGGCGGCCGCGGACGCCTGCGCGAGAGTGCTGGTGCGCGGGATCGCGCACGCATCCGTGACCGCCGCACTCTTCGCCCCGTTCGCGTCGGCGATTTCGCTCGCCGACCTGGATGCGTTCGCCGACACCGAGATCCTGGCGGCTCCATAGGCGATTCCGCCCGGCGGGGTTCTAAAAACTCAACGAATCACGACGTGCCATGGCGGGTGGGGCCGTGGCCCGTCGAAACGATCGGCGGCTGCGAAGGCTCACATCAAAATGATGCCAGCCTGCCTGATCTTGACACGAGACGCGATCCCGTCAGCTCCGAGAGAACGTTTCGAGCACCTCTCGAACGTTGCGTCGGATATCGTTCCAGGTCGGGAGCGAAAAGTCACCGTCCGCGCCGTCGCTCGACCCTTCGTTGTCGCCGTACTGGAGGCCCAGATACCCGTTTGGCATGTCCGCAGACGGGACAACGGCAAATATCTGGAAGTGCAGTTCGCTCCCCGCGACCACCACCGCGATGTCATGCGGGGTGTTGCTGCTGAGTAGATAGGGGCCGCGCAGGGAGAACTCTTCCTGGAGCTCAGTGATCCACACTGCGAGGCTCGGGCACAGGCGGTCGAGACCGTCTCGTGAATGTGGGGGCCCGACCCAGGACTCCCCCGCCTGAACGAACAACGCGATTCCGTCCACCAGAACTTCTTGCTCGGGGGCATCGTCCCTTTCGGGGGAGAGAGGCGGCACCGCCAGCCGGCCGGCCGCCGAGGACCCCTTGGCAGTCGGCGCCACGATCAATCGGTGCACACCGCCTTGCGCGTCTTCCGAGCGCCGCCTTACGAGCCACGCCGGCAGAAGAAAGGTGAGGAATTTCATGAGAACTGTTCGACTCGGTGGCATATTGACACGTGGACGTGCCGAGCTGAGCAGCCGGCGGCCCTCATGGTACTGCCTGGTTTGAACGCGAGCAACGATGCTTCCACATAGCACGTGCGATCCCGGCGACGCTCGATGCTGATGCTCGCGGCCGAATCGGCCGACGTGCCCGCCGGGTTTCGCGAACAAGTCCGGCAGGTGGCGCCGCTGCGTGAGGGTGACCCGCGGGCGCACGCGCTCGCGCGCCTCCTCGCTGCGCTTTTCCATTGCTACGAAGCTCAGGGAAAACGCCAGCGGCGCACGCGAAGCCGTGGACGCCCTGGGTGCGCGATCTACCGGACGCCGAGCGCCCACGCGTCAAAGACCACCTGATCCGAGCCCTCGAGGCCGGGTTTGCTTCCGCCGGTGCGCCGTTGCCCCCATGGCTTGCCCTGCTGAACTACTACTCTGGTCCGCCGGATGAGCCGTAATGCCGACCGCGCCGGTGGCCGCCCCGGAGAATGCGGAGGGGCGGGACTACCGATTCTTGGCGGTGGAGGCGATCCGGCGGTTCGCACAGGATGAAACGGAGCTCACCTCATCCGGCTCTCGGAACTGCGAATGCGCTACGAGGCCGCATGATCATCCGAGGCGCCTGCTGAGTCCGGATAGCTGGCCCGGTGCCTGGCGCACCGGAGCGGTACAGAAGCCGTTAGGCGCTCCTGTTTAGCCGTCGCAGTGGAAAGTTCTCTCGACACGGTACCTGATCAGTAAATCTGAACGGGCGGCGGCAACCTCGGCGATTCGCAACTTACCTTTTCCGCCAGAGGTTGCCAGCATGTGTGTTTACTAGTATCCTTAGCCACTTGTTTCGGGCCAGTTGCAAGCAGTAGCTCTTTTGGGGTGGCATCCTACAATGCGGTCTCCGACGCGCCCGGTCCTCGTTTTCTATACGGCGGAAGAAGAGTTTGGCCATGTGTTGCCGGCGCTCAGAATGGGCCCCTGTTGGGTACGCGTATGCCGGGAAGCAGTAGAGTTCCCGATCGCTGCGGAATCAGCTGATTGGATTGTGCTTTTCTCGGCGTGTCTCCGATCCCGGTCCATTCCCGAACATATCCATCGCATCGCGCAGAAGAGCGAGCGCTCCGCTCCAGCTATCCTGATCACGGCGCGAAATCCGGAGAACATTCGCATCGCGTCCCGCATGGGTATGGATGCGGTGGTCTTTCAGGATGAGCTTGGGGATGTGCTCCTCACGAACCTGGAGACGCCCAGGTCCGCATTCTTCCTGAAGCGCGTCGCGAGTGTGATCGGATCGGCTGCTCACCTCCACCGGCGTATTCGCGATGCGGTGTCGCACGCCTGCGTGAGCGCGGACCCGGTGACCACCGTGACGAGCCTCGCCGCGACGGCCAATTGCGGACGTGCGACGTTGTATCGGCACTGGGAGCGGATGGGGATCGGTGACCTGCGCCTGGACGACGTTCTCGAGTGGGTGCTGCTTCTCAGGGTCGTGGCCATACATCGCCCGGGTTGGACGTGGCGCGCTGTGGGCCAGGAAGTGCGAGTCTCGGATCGGACACTGAGCAGGATTGCGAAGCGGCTCCTGGGTATGCGGTTGCGGGATCTGGACGAGAGTGCGTTCCCACGAGTGGCTGCTGCATTTGAGGAACGGGTGCTCAGCCGTTTGACAGGTGACGCGAGCGCGATAGTTATCCGGCCCGGCGTCCGATCGGTGGAAGGCACGGAATGAGGCATTCTGTCGTTTGAGGGGATTGACCTATATGCAAAATGTCCGCAAACTAGTGCTGTCTGTTTTGTCTGTAGTTTGCCTGCCCGGGCTTGGGTGACTTCTCGACCGGAGGCGAACCACCGCGCGGCAGCCAGATCAGACAATCACTGTCTCCCCCCTCATCGAAGTTCCTCAGGATTCCGTACACAATGCAGATCTCTCGAAAGCTGTCCGCCGCGCTTCTGGGCGCCGTGTTTCTCGCCGCGTGCGGCGATGCAGACCGCGCGACCGGCCCGATCTCGGAGGCGGGTGCGCCCGGCTCCGCGGCCATGTCCCCCACGGAGAGCCCCGTAGGAGACGTTGCGCACGCGCTGGCGCTCGCGCTTCAGGACCAGGGGTTGCGCCAGCGGCTGAAGAACGACATGCGGCGGTCGCCGTTTCCCGAACACAAGCTGGATGTGGCCGCATACCTGCGCGGCCAGAGCGGCGGCATCGTGCTGGCGAAGATGGCGCAGGCGACGGGCCGCACGCGCGCAGACCTGCTCGCGCTGCTCGACCGCGCCGGACCGCTCGAGATGTACTTCTCGATCCCCGCTCACCGTGAGACGTGGACCGGCGGAGCCGACCTGCAGGTGCTGGGCAGCACGCGCGCGGAAGGGCAGTTCGCGACGGCCTACACGACGTCCGGCACGCCGGTCTCGGTGCTGGTGGCCACCGTCCCTGCGACCCCGACGCTCGTGGTTGTTCCGCAGGAGACGGATTTCTCGGACCCGCTGGACATGTCCACCGTGCGGAACGTTCGGGACCAAGGCGGCCAGAGCATTGGCACGTACCAGATGAATCCAGGCGACTGCATCTACCCCGAAAGCACCGGTCCCGGTGACGCCCAGACGCTCAGCTGCGGCGGCGATGGCGGCGAGGTCGGCGGTGGAACCCCCACTCCCACCCCGACCTACCGCTACCGGTCCAGCCTGGGCTGGGGCCAGATGGAGCGCCTGCTGGAGTACAAGCAGGCCTACCACCTGGAGTCGAACTGGATGCTTGAAGGCGATCCGGAACTGTACGTCGTCGTTACGAGTCATGCGGCGATGCCGACGGATGCCACGAAGCCCCTGTTCCAGAGCCGTGTGCGGTTCGGCGCGGGCAATTCGGACAACACCAACTGGCACACGGTTTCGGTGGACCTGATCCGTTGGAACCAGGAGTACGGAAACTTCATGAACCTCAAGTTCTACGAGGCCGATGGCACGGCGTTCACCACCGGCACGCTCACGTTCGCGGGGAAGACGTACGGGTACACTTACCCGCGCGAGAACGACGATCTCGGGAACTGGACGTACTCCTTCAACGACGCCGCGCTGGTGAACGGCTACAGCGGACACGGCGTCAACAAGTGGGGCGCGAACACCGGCTCGTTGACCTTC
>DATING010001482.1:0-1677 GCA_035474555.1 Longimicrobium sp.
TCAGGACGTAGAAGATCGCTTCGCCTCGCGCACCCAGCGCATTCCGCATGTGCCCGCCGCTTCAGATTGGATTGAGACTTCCCGTCTCCGAAGCGGACAGAGTAAACAAGCTAATTCCGTCGCGCAAGTCTCCCGCAATCCGCAGCGCGTGAGACTCGCACCGGTTGACGCGGAGGGTACCTTCCGCGGCTCCGGCACGCGTCTCCACCCGTCACCCCAATCGAACGCATGGATCAGAAGCGCGTCAAGTTCGACTTCGCGATCGCCTTTACCAACGGCGGCGGGCTGCAGGGGCAGGACTTTCGCCTGGACATCGACGGCGACGACATCGCGGACGAGGCGCTCGCGTCGTACCTCATCCGCGACCTGCGCCTGCTGATGGTAGGCGAGGTGCGCATCCTGAACAAGCAGGTCATCACCGAGCCGCACAAGCGCGTCCCGCCCGCCCCGGCGGACCTCTCCACCGCGCTCATCGACCTTCGCACCACGCCGACGACGCTCCAGGCGCTGCTGGCCCGCGCGGCCCAGGGCTCCATCCGCGTCGTCGCGCCGGACGGCGACAGCTACCTCATCCGCCGCGCGGCGGAGTAGCGGATCACCCGCCGGCTGCCAGGGTCAGCGCGCCATCTCCGAGCGCACGCGGCGGTCCTGGATGCCCAGGTGCTTTTCCAGCGTCTGCTCGATGAACAGCGCCTGCTCGCGCGTGTCCAGCGCCGTCGCGAGCTTCAGGTGGCTGCCGTCCTTGAGCACGCCCTCCACGCTATAGCGGATGGTGGTGCCGTTGCGGCTGCGGGACACCTGCTCGGTGCAGAACAGCTGCAGCAGCGAGGTGGTGGGCACGTCCACGTTGCCCCGCCAGGGCAGCGGCCCGTGCCGCACCGTCAGGTGGTCGCGCTCCACGGTGAACGTGGTGCGGTTCACGAATCCCGCGAGGGTCATGTAGGTGAGAAAGATGCCCACGGCCACGTGCAGCGCGGGGAACAGCAGGATCGGGAATCCCGCGCCCGCGGAGATGATGATGCCGTAGAAGAACACCAGGAACCCGTTCCACACCACGCAGAAGAACGCGAGAAAGATGTACACCCACGAGAACCAGCGGCGCGTGATGACCAAGTCGCGCCCGCGCGGCTCCACGTGCACGTTCGCGGGGAGCGGCACGGGGATGGGCTCGGCGGCCTGCGCGTCACCGAAGACGGGCATGCCGGCGGGCGCGGCGGCGCGCAGGTCCACCAGCGCGTCGCAGGTGGGGCAGCGGCCGGAGAGCGTCTGCAGGCTCATGTTCTCGTCGCGCAGCGTGGTTCCGCACGACGGGCAGGCAACGTCGGTGTAGGCGGGCATCAGGCCGTCCTTTCGGTCGGGGCGGTCGAGGCGGGTACGGGGGATGGATCGCGCGCGCGCGCGGGCCCTACGTCGTTGGGGCCCAGCACGTTGCGCGATGCGGAGGAGGGCGGGCGACGACCGATGCGGATCCGCCTACGGGCCGCACTTGGGGCAGCGGGCCAGCAGCTTTCCGTCCGCGGGAAGCTCGCGCGACAGCCAGGCGCGCAGCGTGGACTTGGCGCCCGAGCAGATCTGCCGCGCGCCCTTGGCCTTGAGGCGGCCGGGGTGCACGTCGCGGTCGACCTCCGGGCAGGTGGCCCGGTGCAGCAGCGGCGCGGAGCGGGTGCGCACGGCGAC
>DATING010001483.1:0-13008 GCA_035474555.1 Longimicrobium sp.
ATGCTGATCTCCGCCGTGCCCGTTGTGGTGTCCGTCATGGGCGGGCTCCGGGGGCCGACCGCCGAACGGCGGATGCGGGGCGGAGGGCGGTAGGGACCGGCGCGCGCTCAACCCGTCGCTGCGCGACGGGGGCCCTCTCCCCCGCTCGGCTGCGCCGCTCGTTCCTCGCGGCTCGCCGAGCGACCCCTCCCCCAACTTCGGGGGAGGGGTTGGGCGCGGGTAGGCTCCTGCCGCGAAAGCCGGCTTCCATGATCGCCGAGCTGAAAACCGCGCCGGACGCGGGGGAGAACTTCGAGAGCACCACACCCTCCGCCGCGCGCACGGGCTCCATTCCCGCCACCCCTCCCCCGAAGTTGGGGGAGGGGTCGGCCGCCGTCGCGAGGAACGAGCGAAAAGGCGGCCGGGGGAGAGGGCTCCCGTCGCACGGCGACGGGACTCGTCCCTCCACGATACCCCTCATTGCTCCTCCCCCGCCGGCCCCGGCCGACCCGCCGCGTCCCGCTCTACCCGCCGGTCCAGCATCCACCGGCGCTTCTCCAGCAGGCGGTCCACCTCGCCGTCCAGCGTGCGCAGCGCCTGCTCCACCGTGGCCTGGCCACGGACGGCGCGCTCGCCCTGCTCAAAGACCTTGTTCACGATCTGCTCCGACTCGGGCACCTTGGGCAGCGGCACCACGCGGTCCAGCTGACTGCGGAACGCCGCCGCGTGCCGGTTCTCCGCCAGCACGGGCGACCGCCACGCTGACCGCCGCGCGGGCAGGTCGCCCGTGAGCTCGTAGAAGCGCACCTGCTGCGCGGGTTCGCTCAGGAACTCGATAAACTTCCACGCCGCGTCCTTCTGCTTCGATCCGCGAAACAGCACGAGCGACGCGCCGCCGGCCAGCGACACGCCGGGCCCGTCCGGGCCGGGAAGCGGCGCCGTGGCCCAGGGCGCGCTAGTGACCCGCGTGCCGAACTCGCCGATCTCCCACGGCCCCGTGATGACCATCCCCACGTTGCCGCGCTCGAACTCCTGGTAGCGGTTGCTGATCTCCGACGCACTCACCCGCGGCGCCAGCCCCTCGCGGAACAGGCCCACGTAGAAGTCGAAGCCGCGCCGGAAGTCCGCGTTGCTGAAGTCGCCGTAGCGGCCGCCGTCGCGCAGCAGGGTGCCGCCGGCCTGCATCCCCAGGATCACCGGCTGCGGCCACTCGTTGGTGGGCAGCAGGATGGGGTGCTGGTTGGGGCCCATCCGCGCCTTCATCTTCCGCATGGCATCCACCCACTGCGCCCACGTCTCCGGCGGCTGCGGATAGCCTGCGGCGGCCATCAAGTCGGGGCGGTAGAAGAGGACGCGCGTATCCACGTACCAGGGCAGGCCGTACGTCCGCCCGTCGATCACGTTGGTGTCCCAGATCCCCGCGAAGTAGTCCGCGCGCGGGGTGGATGCGGAAGCCGCGGCCAGCCCGTCCAGCGGCTCCAGCGCGTTCAGGGCCTGGAACTCCGGCACCCAGGTGTTGCCCAGCTGCGCCACGTCCGGCGTGGCGTCGCCCACGAACGCCGTCAGCATCTTCTCGTGCGCGGCCGACCAGGGGATCTGCTGCACCTCCACGCGGATGCCGGGATTGCGCCGCTCGAACTCCGGGACGAGCTCCTCCACCACCTCGCCCTCGCGCCCCATGGCCCAGAAGCGGATGGTGCGCACCTCCGCGTCCGCCCCGCCCCCGCATCCCGCGGCCAGCAGGGGGAGGAGCGCGGCGAGGCGCATCATTCCCGACCCGGATATCATTCCCGGCCTGGGTATCATTCCCGGCCGGAGCGGACGAGGAATGATGGGCGGATGGCGATCAGCCACAGCGGCCCGCGAGCCATCCACCCGTAAAGCCCGCCCGGCACAGGCCGCGCACCACGTGCTCGTTGTCCCGCATCAGCAGCCACACCAGGTCGCTGCGGTGGTTCTCGATCATCAGCACGATGGGTCCCTGGTCGATGCCCAGGTAGTCGCCGTCGAACCACCCCACGCCGGGGACGATGCGCCCGTGCTGCAGCGGCATGGGGTCCGTGAGGGTGGGATTGAACGAATCCAGGAATCCGTACCGCTGGAACAGGTGGTCGCCGTAGGTGCGGCGCATGTTCATCAGCGCGGGGATGGCCACCTCCGGCGCGAACGGGATGGATCCGCCCGCCGCCGTGGGCACCAGCGTGCCGTCGTCCTCCACGAAGTCCGCCGAGGCGCCGCGCGCGCGGTAGCTCCAGAACGTCCGCTGCTTTCCATCGATCACCAGCGTGGTGTCCTTGGGCCCGTCCGCCGCCGTCAATCCCCACAGGTCCGGGCCGTACCCCTTCCACCCCATGGGGTTGGCGATGGCGTACGCCCGCTGCGCCAGGGTGGCCCGGCGCGAGTTCTCGAAGTAGTCCAGCCCCTTGCCGCGCATGTACGCGTCCTGGATGCCGCGGAAGTCGATCCAGGCGTGCGAGTACTGGTGCCCGAAGAGCGGGGGAAAGTTGACCTGCGGGTAGCCCTGGAAGTCCATCCACACGTAGGTGGACGTGAACGCGTCCCACGCCGCCGGCTCCACGGGGTGCGTGGGCGAGCCCAGCGCCAGGACGTACAGGAACATCGCCTCGCTGTAGCCGCGGTAGTCGTGGGGGATGAAGCCGCTCTCGGGATGCCACCCCATGGAGATGCGCGGCGGGCGCGGCGTGGCGGCCCAGGCCCAGTCCACGCGGCGGTACAGCGAGTCCGCCAGGGCGCGGATCTCCGCCTCGCGGGGGTCGGGGCGGTCGAAGTACTCGGCGGCGGAGAGCACGCCCAGCATCAGCAGCCCGGTGTCGATGGTGGAAAGCTCCACCCGCTCGAACCGGTGCCCCGTGTTCATGTCCAGGAAGTGGTAGAAGAAGCCGTTGTGCCCCGTGGTCCCCGTGGCCTGCGGCCCCTGCGGCGCGTTCCAGAAGAAGCGCAGCGTCGTCAGCGTGCGGTCCGCCGCGTCGCCGCGCGATACCCAGCCGCGCTCCACCCCCACCGTGTACGCCGTGAGCCCGAACCCCACCGAGGCCACGCTGCTGAACGACGGCGTGGGCCACCGGTCCGGCACCAGTCCGTTGCGGGGGTTGGCCGTTTCCCAGAACCAGCGGAAGGTGCGCTCCTGCAGCGTGTCCAGGAACGCCGCCTGGTCCGCCGGCATCGGCGCCCGCCCCGGCCCGCCCGCGCTGGCGGCGCCGGATGCGCAGGCGCCGGTGGAAAGGGCGAGGGCAAGAACGGCGACGCGGGAGATGGATCGCATCAGGTGCACGCTCCGGGGTTGCTGGGCGCGGCGCCGGCCCCATCCGGCATCCGCGGTACGTCGATGAATCGGATTGATCAAACCCAGGGCTAGCCCCGGAGCGGTGAGCGCAGATCGAGACGAGAGCGATTGAAGCCAGCAACGCTCAAGGACATCGATCAAGGCCAGGCAATGATCAAGAAAGCGAGCTACGAGACGAGCGATTGAAATCGCGGCATCGCGGCTACAACATCACACTGTCCGCCTCCGCGGACACCACTAACGCACTAACGCACTGACGCACTAACGCACTTTTTCCCGCGTCCGTGCCCCGGCACGGGAAAATCCCGGCCGGGGCAGGAGACGGAAAGATCAGAACCCGAAGTCCACGCCCAGCTGCACGCGGCGGCCCGGGTCGGCCGTCCACCACAGCGGCTGGCCAAAGGTGGGGTTCGGGTTGGACTGCGGGATGAAGCGGTTCTGCGCGTCGCGCTGGCCCTCGAAGTACGCCAACCCCTCGTACTCGCGGTAGTTGGCGTCGTCCAGCGCGTTGATCACCTCCACCGTGAAGCCCGCGCGGGCACGGCTGCCGGGAAGGCGCAGCCCCTTCTCCAGGCGCAGGTCCACCTGGCGGAACCCGTCGCCCTCGCCGCCGGCCCAGTCCACGGCCACGCGGCGCGGGCCCCAGCTGCGGGACTCGTCGCGGATGTTGTAGCGCACCCCCGAGCCCAGCTGCACCACCGAGCTCAGCCGCACGTCGAACGGCAGCCCCACGATGCCGCTGGCCACCAGCCGGTGCGTCTCGATGGGCTGGTCAACCCGGGGCCAGTCCTCCGGCGCCACCATGGGGAAGTCGAGCGTAAAGAAGTCCATCCCCTTACGCGACGCGTCCGCCATCGTGTAGCTGACGGTGAATCCCCAGCGCGACGTCTCCGTGAACGGCTTGCTGGCCGTGAGGTCCAGCGCGTCGTACCAGGTGCGCCCCGCGTCGGAGCTGGCGACGATGCCGTAGTTCTGCGCCAGCCCCTGCAGCCCGCCAAAGCCGCCGCAGTAGCCGTGCTCCGGCTGCGGGGTGGCGCAGTACCAGCTGAAGATGTTGTAGCCGCGCACCCCGCGGTACGCCACGCCCGCCACCACCGGCCCCACCGTCTGCCGGACGCCCAGGTTGAACTGGTGCGTGCGCGAGGGGCGCGTGTCGTTGTTCAGCAGGAACAGCTCACCCGTGCGCCCGTAGTTGCCCTGCGTGATGAGCCCCTGCAGCCCCGCCACGCTCAGGTACGACGGGTCCCAGGGCACCTTGCCCGGCTCGCCCGTGGTGGTGAACTCCAGGTTGCGCGTGCGCCACGACAGGCGAAAGCGTTCGTCCAGCAGGCGGTTCCAGATCTCGCGGTCGTAGTACAGGCCAAACCCGCCGTGGACGACCGTGCTGCCCGTGCCCAGCACGTCGTACGAGAAGCCGGCGCGGGGCTGGAATGCGCCCAGGAACAGGGGCCGGTCCTCGCGGCCGCTCGTCAGGTAGTTCTCCGGGAAGTCGCTGCCGACGACGTTCTGGATGCTGTCCGGGACGTTCCACGCCCGGATCTGCTGGCGGATGCTGTCCGGCGTGACCCACTCGTTGTTGAACAGGTTGGTCTCCGCGTCCCAGCGGATGCCCAGGTTCAGCTCCAGGCGGCTGGTGGGCGCCCAGTCCGTCTGCACGAACGCGCCGAACTGGATGTTGTTCTCCGACATCCCCGGGTCGCCCTCGCCGTACTCCACGCGGTAGGGCGCGTCCAGGTTGCTGGGGCGAAAGAAGAACGTGGGGTTGCCGTTGAAGCGCTTGGCTACCTCGTAGTTGAGGAAGTCCACGTTCACGCCGCCCTTGACCACGTGCTCGCCCAGCCAGCGCAGCCCCGTGTAGGTGGCGTCGTTGCGGAACGCCAGGCGGTCCTGCACGAAGCGCTGCTCCGTGCTGCGCGCGCCGATGCGGATGATGTCGTCGTACTGCAGCCCGATCTCCAGGGCGTCGTTCACCACCGTGGGGTTCCACGTGCTGCGCTGGGCGCTCACGTGCGCCTGGTTCAGCCAGTCGCCCCGCGACAGCGTGTGCGACAGCGTGACCACGTTGTAGCCAATGGCCACGTTCTCCGCCGACTCGAACGACGTGGTGCCGCCAAAGCCGCGCTTGTCGCTCTCGAAGCGGCCGCTGTAGCTCAGGTCCAGCGTCTGGTTCTGCGCGGGCTGAAACGACAGCTTGCCGAACAGCAGGTTGCTGCGGAACGGCTGGTCGAACGTGCCCTCGTACTCGGCGAAGCGCGCGCGGTTGGCGCCCGCCTGCGGCCCCAGCGTCACGATGGCCTGCCGGTCCTGGTAGTTGCCCTCGTAGCCCAGAAAGTAGTGAAGCCGGTCACGAATCAGCGGGCCGCCCACGCTCAGCCCCAGCTGCAGCCGCTCGTACTCCGGGTGCAGCGTGCACGGGGCGTTCGGGTCGCCCTCCCGGCGCCGGCCGCAGTCCAGCTGCGCGCCGGGGTTGGCCGCCACCAGGTCCGCGTTCTGCCCCAGGACGAAGCCGTTGGCCTCGAACCGGTTGGTGCCCGAGCGCGTGGTGGCCGTGACCACCGCGCTGGCGGCCCGCTGGTGCTCGGCCTTGAAGTTCTGCGTGATCACGCGGAACTCGCGGACGGCGATCTGCGGAAACGGGTTGCCGCGGCTGGCGTCCTGCCCGTGCACGCCGCCCTCCAGCACGTCGTTCTTGAACGACGTTCCGTCGATGAAGACGTTGATCTTGTTGGCCGGCAGCCCGCCGGCGGAGATGTTCTTGTTCTCCTCGCTGCGGCTGACGGTGATCCCCGGCGCCAGCCCCGCGAAGTTCAGGAAGTTGCGGTCCGGCTGCGGCAGCGACTCCATCTGCTCCGAGGTGATGTTGGTCGCCACCTCCGACGTGCGCGTATCCACCGCCACCCCGGCCGTCACCGTGACGCCTTCCAGCACCAGCGCCTGCGACTGCATCACGAAGTCCAGCGACAGCGTCTGGCCAATGAGCACCCGCACGGTGCGGGACTGCGTCTGCCGCCCCATCCCCGACACCGTGAACTGGTAGCTCCCCGGCTGCAGCCCGGCCAGCGTGTAGCTGCCGTCCGCGCCCGACACCGCCGTGCGGCGGTAGCCCGCGTCCGTCTCCACGGCCGTCACGGTGGCGCCGGCCACGGGCTGCCCCGCGTCGTCGCGCACGGAGCCGCGCACGGTGGCGGCCGTGCTCTGCGCGCCCGCGCCCGCCGCGGCCGCCAGCCCTCCGATGCACAGCAGCAGCAGGGCGAGTACCGCGCGAACGATGCTTCGTCGATTCATGGCGTGCTCCTGGGGGTGGGGGTGGATCATCGGAAGTCCTGCAGCGAAGGCGGCTCGTCCGTGCCGCCGCCGCACGAGCGGCGCACGACCAGACGGGTGGAAAGCAGCTCCTGCGCGGGGGGCGCGTCGCCCGCGATGGCGTGGCACAGCAGCTCCACGGCGCGCGCGCCCATGCGGTTCACGTCCACTCGCACGGAGCTGAGCGAGGGGCTCAGGTAGCGGCCGATGGGGATGTCGTCGAACCCCGCCACGGCCACGTCGTCCGGCACCCGCCGCCCGGCGCCCCGCAGCGCGCTGATGGCGCCCACGGCCATGGAGTCGTTGGCGCAGAAGATGGCCGTGGGCGGATCCGCCTCCCCCGCCAGCGCCAGCGCCGCGCGGTAGCCGCCCGCCTCGGTGAAGTCGCCGGCGGCCTCCACGCCCGTCACGGCCGCCCCGGCCTCCCCGATCGCGGCGCGAAAGCCCCGCAGGCGCTCGCGGGCGTCGAAGTTGGCGGCGGAGCCCGTGATCATCCCCACGCGCCGGTGCCCCAGGCCGGTCAGGTGCCGCACCATCTGCAGCGCCCCACCGTAGTTGTCCACGTTGATGGCGGAAAAGTCCGTCCCCGCCACGTCGCAGTTCAGCAGGACCACGGGGACGTCGGGGGGGAGGGATGCGGCCAGCTCGGCGCCGCTCACGTCCGGTGACATGACGATCATCCCGTCCACCCGGCCGCGCATGGCGCCCACGGCAAACTCGATCTCGCGCCGCCCGTCGTGCGATCCGCTCAGCAGCAGGTGGTAGCCGCGCTGCTGCGCCTGGGGGTCCATCCCCCGGATGACTTCGCTGAAGAACTCGCCGAAGAGGTCCGGCAGCACCACGCCAAAGACGTCGGTGCGGCGGGTGATGAGGCTGCGCGCGGTGCCGTGCGGCATGTAGCGCAGCTCGGCCGAGGCTTCGGTGACGCGGCGGCGCGCCTCCTCGCTCACGGGCCCGGTGCCGTTGAGCGCGCGCGACACGGTGGTGACCGATACGCCAGCCTTGAGGGCCACGTCACGGATGGTGATGCTCACAGGTTCGCCCCGCGGGAGACCGGGTTATGCTCAGAGGGTGAGCAAATCAACTGTGGAAACGTTTTCATGGTAACGTTTCCAGAGATACGCGGACGTTACGCCGGTGTCAAGGGCACCGTTACCGGGAGGGATTTCGCGGATGGCTGGGGATACCGGGGGATGGAACGGCAGGGACCGTCCGCATCCCGATTACCGGCGGGGAAGACGGCGGCTTCGCGACAGCGACGAGAGAGAGGGATCGAAGCCGATCCTGCGTATCCCGCGTCCGTTTTCCCTGGATGTCGATGAGTTCGGGGAAGCCGCGCGGAATGAACCCGATTCGTCCGGATCGCGGCCAAAGGGGCGGATGCGTTGCTGGGTCTGGACGAAGAACGGCGAGCCGGTGTGGGCCCGCCGTTTTACGCGTGCATCTGGGGCGAGGGGTGAATCGGCGCGACGTCTTCACCCCGGCGGTGAGCGACGATCGGCCCGCCTTGCTCCATCGATCTCCCGCAGCAGCCGGGTCAGGAGGGCGAGCAGGACGCCTGGATCAGTCCAGGCCGTCGGCTTTCCTCGCATCCCTCTCACGCAGACGCCGAGCCCGGAGGGCTGTGCGCGTAACAATCGGCTGTTCCAGTCTTTGCTCGTACCACGAAACCCGCTCGCCGACGGAGTAGCCATGCTCCGACAAGCGCTTGCAGAACGAGATTTGTTCCTTGACACAGCGCCGCTCCACGCGCTCGAACGACGCCGGGACCCAGGAGACGCCCGCGTTGATCAGCCGCGCGTGCATTGCCTCGTGGACGATGTCCAGCGCGATCTCATGGGCCGGCCCGCGTGCAACGCGCCCGGCTTCCAGCACGCAGATGCGCAATCGGCTCCAGTACTGGGCCCCTGCACCCCGGCGGATGTAAAAATGCGTGAGATCGTGCCTGATACGGCGGAACAGCCGCGGATGAACGTCGTGGATCAGTCCCAGCGCCTCGGCGACGCGGGAGACGGACGCGCGATTCGCCGCACCCGGCTCGCACAGGATCGTGAAGTCGCCGAACGTATAGGATTTCGCCTTCCGCACCTCGTCGCGGCGTTCGTCGTCGCGGAGCGGAGGAACGACCGCCATCTGCAGTGCATACAGCAGCCGGGGCCCAAATGAAGCCCGGTCGCGCTTGGATCTCACGATTTGTCCCTCGTCACGCGGGCAGGACGACGAGCGTTGGCGGTGTCTTCACCCCGGCGGCGAGCGACGGTCGGCCCGCGCTCCATCGAGCTCCCGCAGCCGCTGGGCAAGGGATTCGAGGAGGGTGGTCACGTTTGGCCACTCGTCCAGGGGCAGCCGCCGCGCGAACGCGATCTGGGCATGGATGCCGAGTGATTCCGCACGTGCACGAACCCGCGCATTCCCGTAGAGACCCGCCCTGGCAAGCCGTCCCTGGACCGCGTGACAGATGAGCACGTGCGCCACGTACGCCGCGGATGCCCGCTCCACGAACTGCGTGCTGAGCACCGACACCCCGCTGACGGGCCAGTACTGCTGGCGCCGCGTCCTCACGATCAGGATCCGGCCGGCATATCGGCGCACCAGCGCAAAACGGACCGGATCCACGCGCTCTATCAGGTCGAGGCTGTCCCTGACCGCGGCCGCGATCCGGGCGCCTTCGCCGGACTCTGCCTCGGTGTACAGCGTAAAGCTGCCGATCCGACGCTGGTTCGAGAGCGCGAGCACCCACGGCTCGCCCAGGCGGCGGAGGGGCGTGAGGAGAGGGTAGAGGCTCATGCCCATCACGACGGCCGCGCGGCCATTTTTGATTCAGCACGAGCGCCGCGGCGACGGATCACTGGAACGCAGCCTTCGGGGAGACGCGGTTCAGCCGGGTGCGGGCGGGGGGATGGATCGGGTGCGGCGGCGCAGGCGCAGCATCATCCATCCGCCCAGGACGAACGGCGCCACGGGCAGGAGCAGGTTCAGGGGCCAGGCAACGAGCGGATTGGCGCGTGGGCCGCCGCCCACGTCCGGCGCGTACCGCGACACGATTGCGCTCGCGACCGCCAGCACGATCCACACGCCCATCACGCCGAGCAGCGCCCGCGGACGGGCCTCGTGCGTGCGGTGCAGCAGCAGCGCCGTGGCCGCCGCGACGGGCAGCGCAAAGACGCTCCAGGCGGCGAAGGAGTCCGGGAGGAAGTAGATGGCGTGGTACACTCCGCCGCGCTGATCCCGCAGCGCTCCAACGAACATCATCGTCCAGAGTACGAGCAGCAGCCCCCACAGCAGCATCAGCCCACGCCGCCCGCCCAGCACCAGCGCGCCCAAGACGAGCACGAACAGCACGGCAGCGACGATCGCCATCTCCAGCAGGGGCGAGCCGCCGTGCGCGAACATCAGCCACCGCACCGCCACCCCGCCGACCAGCGCACCGGCGGCCGAGAGAAGCACCGCCCGCCACAGCCCCGCGTGTACGTCGCTCGCCATTCGCATCTTGCCGTTCCGCAGAGTCCAGGGGCTACGTGGCGGCCGGCCGGGCCGAGCCGTAAAGGATTGTGTAGGTTTCGTCAGAATCCACCAGCTCTTGGAAGCGAGCGCGCGCAGCCGAGCTTGAGCGACCCACCCGTGTCACGCAGCCGTCGCTACCGTCGCTACCAACGTCGATAGGTGCCCCGATTGCACTCTCTGTTTGCCACTCAAGCCGACGCTGCTGGGTTGGAGATCCTAGAAAGCAAACCTTGAGTCCAAAAGGATCGCTAAAGGAACCGGGTCTCCGTTTCCGAACCCGTACACGTTCAGCCCGCCCGCGAGGCCAATCGGATCTTCCAGTGTAAACCGCCCGGTCTCCGGGTCATAGTACCGGTTGCGGCGGTAGTTGAGCAGCAGGGTGCCGTGCCAGAAGTCTCGGAACATCTGCGGGCGCGCGTAGCCGGGCCACATCTCCGGCCAGGTGAGCTTTGATGCACCGCGTCCCCACGCAGCTGCGCCCGTGCCGTCCGCGAACGCACCCAGCCCCGCCTGTCCGCGGCTGTTCCACAGCGGCACGATGGCGAACGGCTGCACCGGTCAGTTCGGACTGATGGAGACGCAATGAGAAACGGGAGCTCGCGCTCCCGTTGCTGTGGTTGGCTGCTTCGGGATAGTGCTTCCGGGCGCCCTCAGTCGATGACCCGCCCAATGCCCTTCGTTCGATACCAATGTCGGTGGACGTAGAGGCGGGAGAGCACGCGAGCACCGCTCCCCATTCTGGACGGTTCGCGTGCGAACCGCCACAATCACAAGATTCCGGCGCCTCCCCGCCCGGAGCTTCAGTGGGATCGCATCAGGAACACCTGGGTTACCTTCCAGTCCGCCGTTGCCGGGTCGCACGCCAGATGTGCCGACCCCCTGCATGGCGGATCCGAATACGAAACGGGGTCCCCCTCACCGAACCCGTACAGGTTCAATCCTCCCGCCCTCCCGCTACGAATTGTCCCTTTCACTCCGGCAGGACGACGAGAGTGGCAGTGTCTGCCAAATGGCGGCCGGGTACGAGTGGCTCGGGGGATATCGGGATCTTGCTCGTATCATTGACAGCGTTGAGGCTGTCGAAATTGGGCCAGATTGCCATGGTCATGTGGTCGACGATCACGTGGTACGTACCCGGTTCCCGAAAGTCGTATTCGGCGAGGCAGTCCCGCTCTGGCGAAATAGATTGACCGTAGCCGCCGAAGCTGAGGCACCGCATATTTCGGGTCTGTCCCAGCCACGCATGGGCGGGCAAGACCAGGAACACCTGACGCCCCCACGAACCGGTAGGGGGAGCGCCCCCCTTCTTCGGACGTACCGCGCGGCCATCTTCTCGCGCTACGCGATGCGCGTAGCTGTCCGGGTCATTGGTTATCCTGGTGGGTGTCGGACCGTTCACAATCAGGTACTGCACTTCCACGGGGAGGGAGTCCCGCACACTGATCGTATCACGAGGCAAAAACACCCGTAGCTCAATCCCTGAGTCGGACCGCATCGCCACACCAGGCTGGCTCTGTGGAGCGTCAGCTTCGCGTTCCGAGGCGCATCCAGCGTTACCTGCAAGCGCCACAAGAAGGACGGAGCACCGAAGTACACTGGTCATAAGTCTACCCATCGTAGCGCGTATGTGGCTGGAACCGTCACAATGGCCTGTGGTGGCTCACCAGATCAGCTGTTCGTCCGTTTTACCCGTTCTCTTCCGCCAAAAGTAGGCCGACGGCTCCATGCGATTCGGAAGCTGCCACCAAATCGACGAATCGATCGCTTTCGAATCGAGATCGCCAATGTAGCTTCCGCGCTCGCCTTCATGAACAAGAGCCTCATGTGTGGCGGCAGCAGCGAAATCGCCAACGCCCAGCGCGTTGTTCAGTAGATACACGTCGTCCAGGGTTCTCCCGAGCGCGAAGGTCTCAGGATTGCCA
The DNA here is from genome assembly GCA_035474555.1 of Longimicrobium sp. GTDB lineage: Bacteria > Gemmatimonadota > Gemmatimonadetes > Longimicrobiales > Longimicrobiaceae > Longimicrobium. The sequence continues at coordinate 12,013 of DATING010001483.1, forward strand.
TCATCATTCTGATTCTCGGGGTTGAGGTCCCGGTTCTGCGGATTCACGAACTCCACTCGGCGGTTTGTGGCCTCATATTTGTCTGCAGCTTGAGCGAACAGGTTCACCTTACCGCGAGCGACATCGGCTTCTCTGGCGACCGCACGCAGAAATCTGATTATGGCGCGGCAGTTGGGATCCTCACGACCATTCTTGTCTTTCGCGCAGAGCCCATACGGATCTGAATACGACACGGGGTCCCCGTCCGCGAACCCGTACACGTTCACCCCGCCTGCCAACCCGATCGGGTCCTCCTGCGTAAAGCGCCCCGTGGCCGGGTCGTAGTACCGGTTCCGGCGGTAGTTGAGCCCGCTACCATCCTGCTTGTCCTGCAGCAGGGTGCCGTGCCAGAAGTCGCGGAACATCTGCGGGCGCGCGTAGCCGGCCCACATCTCCGGCCAGGTGAGCTTGATGCAGCGCGTCCCCACGCAGCTGCGCCACGTGCCGTCCGCGAACGCACCCAGCCCCGCCTGCCCGCGGCTGTTCCACAGCGGCACGATGGCGAACGGCTCACGCTGGACATATCCCACGTTGCCCACCGTGTCGCGCATGTCCGCGTACCCCATCCGCACCACGCTGATCGGCTGGTCGATCCCCGGCCCGTAGGTGTACGCCACCCGCCCGTAGAACGGGTTGGGATCGATCTCGTTGCCGTCGCCGGGCTGCCCGTCGCGCAGGTCCATCTCCACTGGCGTGGTGTCGTACTCCTTGCGCGCGTCGTCGTACGCCACTTCGCCGCTGCTGGGCGCCTGGATCTCGTACAGTTCACGGTCTCCGTCCCACACCGTCCGCCGCACCCATCCCAGCTCGCAGTAGCCGGAGAACATCTGGTGGCACTCCCGGCGAGCCCGCGTCAGCACACGGCGGCCCAGCGCGTCGTACCGGTACTCCTCGAACGCGCGGCGGTAGTTGCTCATCCCATCAGGGCTGGCCCGGTTGTCCACCACGCGCGACTCG
>DATING010001484.1:0-2551 GCA_035474555.1 Longimicrobium sp.
CCGGAGCGGCGCGCGCGGATGGGCGGCCAGGCACGCGAGGCCGCCCGCGCGCGCGACTGGGCCGCCATCAACGGCCGGTTGATCGAGAGCTATCGCGCCGTCGTCCATCAGCACCGTCAAAATCCCCGCCGATGAAGCAGCCCCCGCCCGGGCCGACCGCAGAGAATCCCGGCCTGTCCAAGGGGCTGGACCGCGTGCTGCGGACGGCGCTCTTCCTGGTGCCGTTCGGGGTGCTGGGCAACCTGGCCCTGTCGTGGTTCGCCACGGACCACGACAAGCTGCGCGAGATGATGGCGCGCGGGCCGGACCTGCGGTACCTGTACCTGGCCATCCTGCTCGCGCTCCTTCCCTGGGTCACCAACACGCTGCGCCTGCTGGTGTGGGCCCGCTTCATCGGGCACCGGGTGAGCTTTCGCGACATGTTCCGGGTCACCCTGGGCGCGGAGCTGTCGTCCTCCGTGTTCCCGACATCGTCCGGCGGCGAGGTGTTCCGCTGGGGGATGATGGTGCAAAAGGGCATTCCCCAGGGGCACGCGGCGTCCATCGTGACGCTGGGCTACATCGAGGACATGGCGTTCTTCGCCATGGCCATCCCCCTGTCCATCATCCTGTCGCGCGCGTGGGAGCTGCCCGTGCTGGCCAGCATGGGGCAGCGGATGCAGGGGCAGGTGCTGGTGGTGATCGGCATCGGCATCGCGTCCGTGCTCATCCTGCGCCTGCTGTTCGCGGCGGCGCTGCGGGGGGCGCTGGGGGAGCGGCCGCGCAACCAGGGGCTGCGGCTGGTGGCGCGGCTCAAGCGCAAGTTCCGGCGTACGTGGACGGACTTCAAGAGCGTGCACAAGCTGGTGATCCGCCGGGGCAAGAGCCGGTTCCTGCTCACGTTCCTCATCACGGCCGTGCAGTGGAGCTGCCGCTACTCGGTGGTGACGGCGCTGGCGTACTTCCTGGGCGCGCGGGTGGACCCCGTCCTCTTCTTCCTGCTCCAGTGGGTCATCTTCACGGCGATGATGTTCATCCCCACGCCGGGCGCGTCGGGGGGTGCCGAGGCCGCGTTCTACCTGGTGTACGAGGCGCTTTTGCCCGCGGGGCTGATCGGTGTGGCCACGGCCGGATGGCGGATGCTCACGTTTTACTTTCAATTGGCGCTGGGCAGCATCATCTTTCTGATCTTCAACATCGCTGACGCCCGCACACGGGTGCGCCGGCGCCGCTCCGAGACGCCCGCGGACGCTGCGTAAATGGCAGATTAACAACGGGTTAACCAAAGAGGATTTTGTTCCCAACCCTCGACAAAACCTCTTAACATGGTTAGATTCATCTCCATGAAGACCGCAATCGACCTGACCAGCACGGCCGCGCTTTTCGAAGCGCCCAAGCACGTCCCCGCACGGGGCGTGATGCCGGACCGCGTGCGTATGGGCACCCGCCAGCCTACGGACCGGTCGACGCTGCACGCACTGGCGGACGAAGAGCTGTTCCAGCGCTACACGCAGGGCGAAGAAGCGGGCTTCCGCGAGCTGGTGGAGCGGTACGAGCCGCGCATCCAGGGCTTTCTTCGCAAGCGTTTGAACGACGAGGAGCGCGTGGCGGACCTTACGCAGGACACCTTCCTGCGCATTCACCGCGCGCGTGAGAGCTACGATCCCGCACGGAAATTCTCGACGTGGATCCACACGATCGCGAACAACCTGCTCAAGAACGAGTTCCGCAACCGCTCGCGCCGCCGGGAGACGGCGTTCTCGGAGATGCGGCCGGAGAGCTCGGCCAGCGGCCAGCCCACGCGGCCGGTGGAGTTCGCCAGCGGCGCGGCGGACCCGTCGCGCGAGGCGTACCGCAGCGAGCTTCGCAAGGCGATCGACGAGGCCATCGAGAAGATGGATGAGCACCACCGCATTCCGTTCGTGATGCGCGAGGTGGAGGACCGCACCTACGAGGAGATCGCCGAGGAGATCGGGATTCCCGTGGGGACGGTGAAGAGCCGGCTGAACCGCGCGCGCAACTCCTTCCGCACGCTGCTTCCGGTCCCGGTGTGATCCGCGGACCGCGGTAGATAGATCGCAGTTCGAGCGAGACGGCCCGCCCCGACGATGATGTCGGGGCGGGCCGTTTATTGTCCCCCACCCCCCGGCCCCCTCCCCCCGCAAAACTGCCGCGGGGAGAGGGGGAGGACTTCGCGCCGGGTGACGGGGATCGGGCCGGCAGGCGTGAGCAACCGGGATGATGCTTGACACTTCAGACCGGGATGATGCTTGACAGTCCCTCCCCGAAGGGCTGCCTGCACTTACCACCTCAGCTGGGGATCACGCGACGGTGGCAACCCTCACCTGGTCTCGATGTCCCATAGGCCCAAGCGACTGCCAGCAACAGGATTGGACCACGGCTGCCCTCACGCAAAGCAGGCCTGAGGAGCCGCTCTAAACCCGCTCCTCGTACATGCTTCCAGTCAACAGGGACTGTCAAGCATCATCCCGGTCTATTCTGTCAACCATCAACCCGGTCTGGACCGCGGGGCGCCCCCCTCCCCGACCCTCCCCCGCAAACTGCGCGGGGG
>DATING010001485.1:0-3324 GCA_035474555.1 Longimicrobium sp.
GTTCACGGGCGGCCGCAGCAGTTCCGGATCCACCCCCTCCAGCAGCACGGCCAGCGCGCGGTTGGCGGCGAGCAGCGTCCAGTGGCGGTCGATCAGCAGCGCCGGGCACGGCTCCAGGCTCGCCAGCATGAGCTCCGCGGCGCGGCGCACGTCCGTCAGCGCGGCATCGTCCAGGGTGCGCTCGCGGTACTGCGGCGCGTAGCCGGCGGCCAGGTAGAGCGCGTTGCGGTGCCGCGCAGGCACCTCCAGCTGCTCCGCCAAGCGATTGAGCATGTCGCGGCTGGGCGCGGCGCGCCCCGTCTCCAGGAAGCTCAGGTGCCGTGCCGAGATCCCCGCCTCCAGCGCGAGCGCCAGCTGGCTGTAGCGCCGCCGCTGCCGCCACTCGCGCAGCAACGCCCCCACCGGCGCGCCCGCATCCACCGCAACGCCTGCTCCCACCATTACCTCCCGCGTAATCGACGGCCCCTTCGCTCGCCCCTAACGTAGAGGCACCGGCGCGGCGCACAAGGCGGCCGCCCGGCCGGAACCGCGGATCCACAGGGGATGCAGAGCCATGCGTGCACAGACGACGAACCAGGGCGGCCTCAAGGGCGCACTTCTCTTCGACGCCGTGGCCACGGCGGCCATGGGCGGGCTCCTGGCGGCGGCGGCGGGGCCGCTGAGCGGGGTGTTGGGGATGCCGGCGGGGCTGCTGCGGTGGGCGGGGCTGGTGCTGGTGCCGTTCGCGGCCGTGCTGGGGTGGATGGGCACGCGTCCGCGCGTGGCGCCCGGCGCGGCGTGGGCCATCATCGGCTGCAACGTGCTGTGGGCGGCGGACAGCGCCATCCTGCTGCTGAGCGGATGGGTAAACCCCACGCTGCTGGGGACGGCGTTCGTGCTGGTGCAGGGGGCCGCCGTGGCCGCGTTCGCCTGGATGGAGCACGCCACCCTGCGCCGCGCCCTCGCCGCCGGCTGAACGGGGGCGGATGGACGGCCGGCGCGCGCGTGGTCCCCGGCGGGCCGGGCGTGCGCCGTCTCACATCCGCAGGGTGGAACGTTGGAGGAGGGGTGCCGCCGCAGGTGCCCATCACCGACATCCGCAGAGTTCTCCGTGCTTCGATCGACCCGCCTGCTCGTCCTGATGATGCTGCTCGTGCCGGGTACCCTGGCCGCGCAGCAGACGCCGTCCGGAAAAACGCCCGGCACGGAAGAGGTGGATGGCCCAGCCACGCTCTCCCCGGCCGCGTCCATGCTCATGCTGGACAGCGTGGCCGCGCGTGCGCGCCGCGCGGGCACGCAGCTCGTTGTCGACGTTTCCGGGCTGTCCGCGGACATCACCGATCAGGACCTCGCGGCACGCGGGCTGGAGCGGAAGGGACCGGCCGAGGAGCCGTGCCCGCCGGGCGGCGGAGCCTGGTTCCGCGACGTGCGGCGATCCGCCGGCGGCTCCTATGCCTTTGTCCTGCACGAGGTGGTGGACGCGGACGGATGGGTCGACGAAAGCCTGTGGTGGATCGCCTGTGACGCCGATGGATGCCGAGTCACCAGGATCGTGAAAACCGTGGCCGACATCATGATCATTTGCCCGGGAGAGGACGGGTAACGGCCGTCCGTGGATGACGACGAGCGCACGCGCCCGCCCCCCGAGGCCGCGCGTGCGCTTTCGTTCGCGTCTTTGTGGTGTCCGCGGAGGCGGACAGTGTGAAGTTGTAGCCGCGAATTCATTCGCTCCCGTGTCGCCCGCGGATCTCCATTCCTCCCCGGCCGCGGGCGACTGCCATCCCATCCGTCTGCCATCCATCCGCCTGCCATCCATCCGCCATCCCTCCAATCCCGCCGCCCGCCCGCCTTCCCGCCCCTCCCGCCGCTACTGCACGCGTCCCGGCAGCGACAGGTCTCCGGACGCGACGTCGAACACGTCGGCCACGCAGAGCAGCGGATCGTGCACGCTGGCGTTCACCCGCAGCGCCGCCGTCACGCCGTCGTACGTGAAGTCCGCCGGGGCGCCGATGGCCCGCAGGGGCACGGGAATACGCACGGTGGATTCGCTCACCTGCGTCTCGTACCCTGGGCTGTCGATGAACAGGGGGAGCCGGGGCCACGTGGCCGGCAGCCGCGGCGACGTGCCTTCCGGGATGTCGCGCACTTTGAGGGCGCCGGGGCCGCACGCCTCGTCCGGCGCCAGCACCACCCAGTGCGCGTGCCACAGGCGCCCGTCGTTGCCCTGGTTGCCGTCGCGGTCCTCGTCGTACAGCGGCGTGTCGTCGAAGTCCGGGTGGGCCGTGGCCGCCAGGGCCAGGATGCCCGTGCCGCCCTCGAAGCCGACGGCGGACGGGTCCAGCGACGTGGGCCACACGTAGCTGAACACCCGGCTCCCCGCCAGCGCGCCCACCGGCGTGGGGACCGAGGCGCCGGCCCGCCCGGACACCGTCTCCGTGAACACCAGCATGTCGCCCCGCCGCTCCACCCGCGTCATCACCAGGTCAAACTCCGGCGCCGCGTTGCCTCCCGCAGAGCCGATCCCCCCCGGCGCCGCCTGCGTGCCCGTCGTATGGCATGCGGCCAGGACGAGCAGCGCCGCCACCGTCCCCAGGCTCCGCGCAGTCCGCCCGCTCCCGCGATCGCTCGTATCCATTCTCGCTCGCTTCGCTCCAGGTCGCGGGACGGGTCCCGCGACGGTTCCGCAGCCGGGCGCGGCGGCACCGTGCGCCGCGTCCCGCGTCTGCTTGCAACCGAAGCTACCCGAGGGCTATCATTCTGTCCAAGACGAATATCTCATGCTCTCATAAGCTGAGCTTATCGCGATGGAGATCCGCCAGATCCGCTACTTTCTCGCGGTGGCGCAGCACGCGCACTTCACCCGCGCGGCGGAGGCCCTGTTCGTGTCGCAGCCGGCGCTCTCGCAGCAGATCGCGGCGCTGGAGCGCGACGTGGGGCTGCCGCTGTTCGACCGGCTGGGGCGGCGGGTGGAGCTGACCGCGGCGGGGCGCGTGCTGCACGAGCACGGGCTGCGCATCGTGCGGGAGGTGGACAACGCGCGCGCGGCGGTGGACGACCTGCGCGGCACCGTGCGGGGCGACCTGGCCGTCTCCGCCGTGCAGACGGCGAACGTCGGGTTCCTGGTGGACGTGATCGCGGGGTTCCACGCGACGCACCCGGGCGTGGTGGTGCGCGTACGCGAGGACCGAGGTGAGCACGTGCTGCAGGCGGTGCTGGACGGGCAGGCCGCGCTGGGCCTCACCTACCTGCCGGACGAGCCGGTGGAGGGGCTGGAGACGCATCCGCTGTACGTGGAAGACCTGGTGCTCGTGGTGCCGCGGGACCACCCGCTCGCGGGCGCCACCC
>DATING010001486.1:0-3300 GCA_035474555.1 Longimicrobium sp.
GAGGCGGCGCTGCGTGCCCGCGAGGACGTGGGCGACTGCGCCGTCGTCGCGCGCGAGGACGTACCGGGCGACCGGCGGCTGGTGGCGTACGTGGCGGGGCAGGCGCGGCCGGACGAGCTGCGCGCCCACCTGCGGCGCACCCTGCCGGAGCACATGGTGCCCTCTGCCTTCGTGATGCTGGACCGGCTCCCCATGACGCCCAGCGGCAAGCTGGACCGGGCGTCGCTCCCGGCGCCGGACCTGGCGCCCGCGGAGGACGCGTACGTGGCGCCGCGCTCGCCCGTGGAAGAGCAGCTGGCGGCCATCTGGGCGGAGGTGCTGCGCGTGGAGCGGGTGGGGCGCGACAGCGGCTTCTTTGCCCTGGGCGGGCACTCGCTGCTGCTGCTGCGGATGCAGGCCCGCATCCGCGAGCGGATGGGACGGCAGGTGCCGGTGGTGGACCTGTTCCGCTTTCCCACCATCGCCTCGCTCTCGGAGCACCTGGGCGGGGGCGCGGAGGCGGCCCCGGCGCCGCGGCGGGGGAGCGAGCGGGCGGCGAAGCGGCGGGCGCTGGCGGCGGGACGCGGGGGACGAGACACGGACGACCGAATGAACGGAGAGGGTGACCGATGAGCGGCGTACACCAGGACGTGCCGGAGCTGGGTTCGGCCATCGCGATCGTGGGGATGGCGGGGCGCTTTCCGGGCGCGCGCGACGTGGAGCAGTTCTGGAGCAACCTGCGCCAGGGCGTGCACTCCATCACCTTCTTCAGCGACGACGAGGTGCGGGCGGCGGGGGTGGATCCCCGCAAGCTGGCGGACCCGTCGTACGTGCGGGCGGGCGGGGTGCTGGAGGAGCGCGACCGCTTCGACTCCGCGTTCTTCGGGTTCACGCCGCGCGAGGCGGACGTGATGGATCCCCAGCACCGCGTGCTGCTGGAGACGGCGTGGGCCGCGCTGGAAGACGCCGGCTACGCGCCCGGCGACGGCATCACGGGCATCTACGCCGGCTCACCCGCCAACGACTACGAGTTGCACGTCCACGCCCGGCCGGACGTGGTCGACGCGGTGGGCGCCTTCCAGGTGAGCCTGGCGAACGGGCGCGACTTCCTCGCGACGCAGGCGGCCCACCGGCTGAACCTGCGCGGCCCCGCCGTGAACGTGCACACGGCCTGCTCCACGGGGCTCGTGGCCGTCCACGTTGCCTGCCAGGCGCTGGCCGCCGGCGAGTGCGACATGGCCGTGGCGGGGGGCGTGGCGGTCAAGACGGGGGAGCCGGGCTACCAGCACACCCCGGGGGGCATCGCCTCGCCGGACGGCTACTGCCGCGCGTTCAGCCAGGACTCCGCCGGGCTGGTGGGCGGCGACGGCATCGGCCTCGTGGTCCTCAAGCGCCTGGTGGACGCCGTGGCGGACGGGGACTCCATCCGCGCCGTCATCCGCGGCAGCGCCATCAACAACGACGGCGCGCAGAAGGTCGGCTTCACCGCGCCCAGCGTGGAGGGGCAGGCGGCCGTCATCGAGGAGGCGCTGGGCGTCGGCGGGGTGGATCCCGAGACCATCGGCTACGTGGAGGCGCACGGCAGCGGCACGGCGCTGGGCGATCCCATCGAGGTCGCGGCGCTCACGCAGGCCTTCGACACCGACCGCACGCAGTTCTGCGCCCTGGGCTCGGTGAAGACCAACGTGGGGCACCTGGACGCGGCGGCCGGCGCGGCGGGGCTCATCAAGGCCACCCTGGCCGTGGAGCGGGGCGAGATCCCGCCGTCGCTGCACTACGCGGGGCCCAATCCGCAGATCGACTTCGCCTCCTCCCCCTTCTTCGTCAACACGCGGCTGCGGCCGTGGACGGGAGCGGACGGGGCGCTGCGGCGGGCGGGGGTGTCGTCGTTCGGCATCGGCGGGACGAATGCGCACGTGGTGCTGGAGCAGGCGCCGCAGCCGGCGCCCTCCGTCCCCGGGCGCCCCTGGCACCTGCTGACGCTCTCCGCGCGGACCCCCGGGGCGCTGGAAGAGGCGACGGACCGCCTCGCCGCCCATCTCCGCGCGCACCCCGAGCAGGCGCTGCACGACGCCGCCTACACGCTGCAGGTCGGCCGCAAGCCGCTGGAGCACCGCCGCGCACTCGTGGCGCGCTCCGTGGCGGAGGCCGCGGAGGCGCTGGAGACGCGCGCGCCGGAGCGGGTGTTCGGCGGCATCGCGCCGGGGGCCGCGCGCCCGGTCGCCTTCCTCTTCCCGGGCCTCGGCAGCCACTACCCCGGCATGGGGCGCGGGCTGTACGAGACGGAGCCCGTGTTCCGCGAGACGGTGGACCGCTGCGCCGAGATCCTGCGCCCGCACGTGGGCGCCGACCTGCGCGACGTCCTGTATCCCGCCGGGGCGGAGGCGGACGGCACCGGCGCGGGCATCGACCTGCGGGCCATGCTGGGCCGCGCGGCCATCGCCCCGGGCGACCCCGGCGCGGAGCTGAACGTCACCCGCCTCGCGCAGCCGGCGTTGTTCATCACCGAATACGCGCTGGCGAAGATGTGGATGGCGTGGGGCGTCCAGCCGGCCGCCATGGTGGGCCATTCGCTCGGCGAGTACGTGGCCGCGACCCTGGCCGGCGTGTGGTCGCTGGAGGATGCGCTCGTGCTGACCGCGGAGCGCGCGCGGCTGGTGGCGGAGCTGCCGCCGGGCGGGATGATGGGCGTGTCCCTGCCGCCGGAGGAGGTCGGCTCGCTGCTGCGCGGCGGGCTGAGCATCGGCGCGCTGAACGGGCCCGCCATCACCGTGCTCTCCGGCCCCGTGGAGGCGCTGGAGGACGTGCAGCGGGAGATGGAGGAGCGCGGCATCGTGTGGCGCCGGCTTCCGCTCCAGCACGCCTTCCATTCCTCCATGATGGAGCCGGTGGCGGAGCGGCTGTCGGACCTGCTGCGCCGCACGCCGCTGAACGAGCCGAAGCTGCCGTTCGCATCCAGCGTCACGGGAAAGTGGATCACCAAGGCGCAGGCGATGGACCCCGCGTACTGGTCGCGGCACCTGTGCAGCACCGTCCGCTTCAGCGACGGCGTGGAGACGATCGCCCGCGAGGGGATCCGCGTGCTGCTGGAGACGGGCCCCGGCCACGGGCTGCGGATGCTCGCCTCGCAGCTGACGGTGTGGGACGAGGAGCAGCCGGTCGTCGTGGCGTCCATGCGCCACGCGTACGAGCGGCAGCCGGACAGCGCGCATCTGCTCGGCGCCGCGGGCCGCCTGTGGGCCGCGGGCGTGCCGGTGGACTGGAAGGCCGTGCACGCGCACGAGCGTCTGCGGCGCGTTCCGCTCCCCACCTACCCGTTCG
>DATING010001487.1:0-1551 GCA_035474555.1 Longimicrobium sp.
CCGGCCCCCTCCCCGCTCGTTCCTCGCGGAGAGGGGGAGAACTTCATCGCGCGGCAGCTGGCGTCCAGGCACGGACTGGGGTGTACACCCCCTCCCGCGCAGTTTGCGGGAGGGGGTGGACGAGCCTAAGCGAGGCCGGGGGAGGGCCACACCCCGCCCGCGCGCCCATCTCCGCTCGTCCGCTTGTCCGCTCGTCCGCTCCGCACGCTGCCGCACCCCGCCGCGCGCCGCGCTGCCGACAACGTTCCGCGGGGGCCGCGCGTCTTATCCCACGTGACGTTTCCGTTCGTCCCCGGCCGGGGTAGCTTCAGGCGCCCGGACGGGCGTTCGTCCCCCGGTGCGTTGCGCGGGGTGTGCTAGGAACTTAGCATCCCTCGTGCGGTATCGAAGCCGGCATTTGTACCCTCCAACGCGTCCATACAGAGGTTCCCCTGGTCACCGCCGAGAACGAAGTCGAGACCCTGCTGGCCGATGCCGGCCGGCTCAAGGCGCAGGTGCAGCGCCGCATCGTGGGGCAGCAGCAGGTGCTGGACGAGGTGCTGATGTGCCTGCTGGCCGGCGGCCACGCCCTGCTGGTGGGCGTGCCGGGGCTGGCCAAGACGCTGCTGGTGCGCACGCTCAGCGAGGCGCTGGAGCTGGAGTTTCGCCGCGTGCAGTTCACCCCCGACCTCATGCCCGGCGACATCACGGGCACCGAAGTCATCGAGGAAGACCGCACCACGGGGCGGCGGGCGGCGCGCTTCATCCGCGGGCCCATCTTTACGCAGGTGCTGCTGGCGGACGAGATCAACCGCACCCCGCCCAAGACGCAGGCGGCGCTGCTGGAGGCCATGCAGGAGGGCCGCGTGACGGCGGGCGGCGAGGACATGATGCTGCCGCGCCCGTTCTTCGTGCTGGCCACGCAGAACCCCGTGGAGCAGGAGGGGACGTATCCGCTTCCGGAGGCGCAGCTGGACCGCTTCATGTTCGACATCCGCCTGGACTACCCGTCGGCGGACGAGGAGGTGCAGATCCTCCGCTCCACCACGGGCGTGCAGGACGCCGACATCCAGCCCGTGCTGGACGCGGAGCGCGTGCTCACGCTGCAGCGCTGGGTGCGCGAGGTGCCCGTGGCGGACAACGTCTTCCACTACGCCGCTTCGCTCGTGCGCGCCACGCGCCCGGGCGACGCCAGCGCGCCGGAGGACGTAAAGCGGTGGGTCCGCTGGGGCGCCGGGCCGCGCGCGGGGCAGGCGCTGATCCTGGGGGCCAAGGCCAACGCGCTGCTCAGCGGCCGCTTTCACGTGACGCCGGACGACATCCGCCGCGTGGCCGCGCCCGTGCTGCGCCACCGCGTGCTGGTGAACTTCCACGCCGAGGCCGAGGGCGTGGCCCCCGACCGCGTGATCGCGAAGCTGATGGAGACCATCGCCCCGCCGCGCTCCGGACTGTGAGGCAGTGCGTGAGTGCGGCAGTGCGTGAGTGCGGGAGTGGTCTCGTGATGGGGGCTGATTCTCGTCACGGGCGGAGCGCCCCCCATCCCCCGGCCCCTTCCCCCATAAACGGCATGGG
>DATING010001488.1:0-7100 GCA_035474555.1 Longimicrobium sp.
GAGGTGTCGGAGTTCGGCGAGCCGTATCTGCCGCCGGGATGAACCGAGTCCCAAGTGCCAAGTGCCAAGTGCCAAGTGCCAAGTGCCCAGTAGAAAGCAGAGAGGGCGAGGAATCGGCTTCCTCGCCCTCTCGTCCATCGATCAAACCCGCTACTCGATTACAGCCGCGGGCTGACGGCGGCGGAGCGGGCGGCCTCGGCGCACACGGGCCAGCTGCCGGGCTGGCCGGTCTGCTGGTTCACGGGGAACTCCGTGCGCCGCTCGCGCGGCAGCAGCGTCTGCTCCTGGTCGGCCAGGTAGATGAGCATGGCCACCATCAGCGCGTTACGCCGCACATCGTCCCAGCTGATCTTGTCGTACGTGTCGCGGTTGGTATGCCAGGTGTACGTGCCGTAGTCCCACGACAGCGACCCCAGCCCGATCCCCGGCGCGCCGTGGCACACGAACGAGGCGTTGTCGGAGCCGCCGCCGCTGGGCGTTCCCGGATCGTCCACCACCACGCTGTCCGCCACCAGCGCGGGCATGGCGGCGAACCAGCGGCGGAACGTGGGCGCGAGCTGCGTGAACCCCTGCATGCTCACGTTGCGCACGCGCCCCGTGCCGTTGTCCTGGTTGAAGAGCACGTGCAGGCCGCGCACGATCTCGGGATGGTCGGCCGCGAAGGCGCGCGAGCCGTTGAGCCCCTGCTCCTCGCCGCTCCAGTGGCCCACCAGCAGGGTGCGGTTGGGGCGCGGGTACACCTGCCGCAGGATGCGCATGGCCTCCATCATCACGATGGTGCCGGTGGCGTTGTCCGTGGCGCCCGACGAGCCGTCCCACGAGTCGAAGTGGGCGCTGAGCATGATGTACTCGTTGGGCTTCGTGGCCCCGCGCACCTCGGCCAGGGTGTTGGAGACCGGCGTCTCCTCGCCGGTGAACTCGGCACGGGTGTCCACCCGCAGCGTGGGGTTGTCGCCGTTGACGGCCAGGCGGTACACCAGGCCGTAGTCCTCGCAGCTCAGCTCCACGGTGGGGACGCGCTGGGTGCGGGCGTTGAAGATCTTTTCCACGCCCCAGCCGGCGGACCACTGGTTGGTGAGGATGCCGGCGGCGCCCGCCTGCTCCAGCGTCCGCGGCAGGTCGCGCACGGTCTGCCCCGTGCGCGCCACGCGCTGCGCCCACGCCTGCACGGCGGCCGCGCGGGCGTCGCGCATGCGCTCGAACTCGCCGGGGACGGCCCAGCGCTGCCAGTTCTCGTCCGGGCGGCAGGTGGGCGGGGGAAAGCTGGTCATGACGAACTTGCCGCGCACGGTCGGCAGCCACGCGCGGAACGCGGCGGAGTCCGCCAGGTCCGGCAGCGGCACCACGGCGCCTTCCACGGGCGCGGTGGTGCCCGGGCTCCAGGCGAGCATCATGGATTCCAGCGTGCGCACGCGCGGGGTGAGCAGGTCCACGTGCGTGTAGCCGCGCCGCCAGCCGCGCCAGGTGCCGTACTGCTCGTTGCGCGCCTGGATGCCCCAGCGGCCGTACTGCTGTACCACCCAGTTCTGCGCGGCCATCATCTCGGGCGAGCCCGTGAGGCGCGGCCCCAGCGAGTCGGTCAGCGTCTGCCCCAGCGCCTCCAGCTGCGAGCGCTGCGTGCCTTCTTCCCAGATGGCGCGCAGCACGGGATCGTTCGTCGTCCACTCCTGCGCCGCGGCGGGCGCGGACGCGAGGGCGGCGGCGCCCAGCGCGAACAATGCGAGTCGTTTCATCCGATTGTGTCTCCGGGTGGATTGCCGGGCCGATGACGGCGCGGGGGTGCGAGGAATCTAGCACCTCGCCGCGGATTCGCGAGATCATCCCCGCCGGACGGACGCGGCGCGGAGAACCCGGGACGGGGAGGGAAGGCATTCTTCACGCGGGGGCGCGGAGAAACGAAAGCAAGGACGCGGAGAAGGCATCCTCTCCGCGTCCTCCGTCCGTCTCCACGCGCGGGTGATGGCAGGTCGACGGTGGGTGCGGGGAGAGGAGGACGCGAGCGGCGGCACCCGGCCGGCCTATCGGTTCCCGATCTGCTTCCGCACGCGCTGAAGGTCCAGGAGTACGTACTGCGCCGTCGCGCAGGCGTCCTGCGACCGCTCTACCTGTGCCGCGGCCCGCGCCGCGGCTTCCCGGATGCGCGGGGTGAGCGGATGCAGCCGGGAGCTCGCATCCTCCGTGAGAAACTCCACTGCTCTGCCTCCATGGTTGATGTGGTGGGCGCCTTTCCGTCCCTGTGTACGGTACCGCGCAGAGCGCGTTCCCACCCTGTAACAGCCCGTCCGCGTGCCTGTGGGAGAACGCGGGACACCCATCCGGACCCCGCGCGTCAGCCGACGGTGCGCTGGGCGGGCTGGCACGCGGGCCAGCGGCCGGGCTGCCCGGTCTGGGGGTTCGCGGGGATCTCGCGCACGGTGCGGGGAACGCGGTCGGGATCTTCGCTGGCCTGGTACGCGAGCATGGCGATCAGGATGGCGTTCCGCCGGACCTCGTCGAATACGACCTTGTCGTAGGTGTCGCGCGTGGTGTGCCAGGTGTAGGTGCCGTAATCCCACGACTTGGACAGCAGCCAGAACCCCGGCGCCCCCCGGCAGACGAAGGACGAGTGGTCGCTGCTCCCCGCGCTGGGCAGCCCCGGCTCGTCCAGCTGGATCCCCTGCGCCAGCTCGGGGGGCATGCGTGCCAGCCAGCGGCGAAAGAAGGGTGCGGCGCCCGAAAAGCCCTGGAAGGAGATGCGGTCGATGATGCCCGTCCCCGTGTCCTGGTTCAGCAGCACCTGCATCCCGTCCACGACTTCCGGGTGATCCTCCGCGAACGCGCGGGAGCCGTTGAGCCCCTGCTCTTCCCCGCTCCACAGCCCGACGACGATCGTTCGGCGCGGGTTGGGATACACGCGGCGGAGGATGCGCATGGCCTCCATCATCACCACCGCGCCCGTGGCGTTGTCCGTGGCGCCGGAGGCCGCGTCCCAGGAGTCGAAGTGGGCGGAGAGGACCACGTACTCGTCCGGCAGGCGGCGGCCGCGCACCATGGCAACCGTGTTCATGGCCTGCGCGGCGCCCGTGTACTCGGCCTGCGCGTCCACGCGGAGAACGGGACCCTGGCCGCGCTGGGCGAGGCGGAAGAGGAGGCCGTAGTCCTCGCAGGTGACGTTGAGGATGGGGACGGCGGGGGTCATGGCCATGTGCACGTACTCCGTGCCCCATCCGCCCGTCCAGTCGTTGGTGAGCACGCCCGCGGCGCCCGCCTGCCCCAGCACGTGCGACAGCTCCTCCGGCCCCATCCCGGTGCGGGCCAGGCGCCGCTGCCACGCGCTGTCGCCCTGGGCCACGTCGCGGGCCAGGCGCTGCAGCGTGGAGGGCAGCGCCCACTGCGCCCAGTTGTCCGTCGGCCGGCAGGTGGCGGGATTCGCGTCGAGCAGCACGAATCGATCGCGGACGGTCCCCAGCCACGCGCGCACGGCGGCGGAATCCGCCAGCTCGGGAATCGCGACGACCTCGCCCGTGACGGGGCCGGGGGTGCCGCGGCTGTACGCCAGCAGCCGCGCCTCCAGCGACCGTGCGCGGGGCTGCACCAGGTCCACGTGCGCCGTCCCCCGCCGCCAGCCGATCCACTCCCCGTACGGCTCGTTGCGCGCCTCCGCGCCCCACGCGCCCAGCTGCGCGGCGGCCCACGTGTGCGCGGCGAGCTGGCCAGGCGAGCCCGTGAGCCGCGGGCCCAGGGAGTCGATGAGGGCGGCCGCCAGCGGCTCCAGCTGCGAGCGCTGCGTGCCTTCTTCCCAGATGGCGCGCAGCACGCGGTCGTTCGTCCGCCACGGCTGCTGCGCGGCGGCGGGGACGGCGGCCAGCAGCAGGCACGCGGCAGCGATGGCTTTGATCACGACGGCAGATCGGTTCGGGCGGCGGATGCGTGTGTTGGAAGAATATCCGCCCCGCCGCCGATCCTGCCAGCCGCGCGGAGAAGATGGCTCACGCGGAGGACGTGGAGGCGCGGAGAACACGGATCGTGCTCACCGCGCCGGCGCCGGGATCGGCAGGGGGACGGCGTCGCGCGGGGGGAACGGTGTCGAGGTTAGTATCCGCGTTTGCCGGGGAGACGGGATTCCGCGCGATGGCAGGAGGCGGATGCAGGCACATCATCCACACGATCGCGTCGGTAGAAGCCAACCCGGGCCGGAAAGCAGCCTCCCCCCACGTCAGCGGCCCGCGCGGGAGGGCACAGGCTGCGGCGGAGCGACGGTCCTCAAGACGCGATCAGGTGGTGCGGCGGCACGCGGCCTTGCACCGGCCGTGCGTGCCTGCGACGGAGAGGGATGAGAACGGCGCCTACCGCCCCGCTGGATCGAGGAGGTCGACGAGGCGGGCGGTGACGCGTCCGTCCTCCAGGTCGGCGAGGGCGACGGTGACGGGGTCCTTGAAGCGGCGCGGCCCTGCGCTGCCGGGATTGACCGCGAGCACGGAGCCGACCGTGCGGATGAGCGGCCGGTGCGAGTGGCCGAAGACGACGAGCCCCGCGTCGGGATGCGCCGCGGCGGCCTTTTCCGGCGTCGGCGAGCCGAGCTGCATCCCGTGGAGCACGACGACCGTCACGCCGCCCAGCTCGATCCGCGCCACCTCCGGCACGCGGTCGCGGATCTCCCGTCCATCCACGTTGCCCCACACGGCAGTCACGGGCGCGATTGCCTCCAGCTCGGTGAGGATGTCGCCCCTGCCGACATCGCCCGCGTGGAGGATGTGCTCCACGCCGGCGAACACGTCGAAGACCTCGGCGCGCAGCAGGCCGTGCGTGTCGGAGATGATGCCGATCTTCATCCGTGGCTCACAGTTCGGCGATGACGGTGCCCGTGTCGCGGGTCTCGCCCGTGTCCGAGAACACCCACCAGCTCACGACCGCCTGCGCGTCGCCCGTGTCGTAGTTGATGATCTGGGCGTACGGAATCCGCAGCGTCTGCCCGGCGACGATGCGGGTGCACGTCCGCGGGGTGCATGCCACCATGACGTCCAGCACGGTGGGATCGCTGACGCGCACGAAGATGGGCTCGTCGCCGCGGTTGGTGACGGCGAGCGAGGCCTCGCCCGAGGCGCGGGCGTGCACCCACTCGTCCGTGGGGAGCGTGGTCGCGGAGCAGGCGGCGAGGAGGGCGAGCGCGCCCGCGAGGACCAGATGTGTGCGCATGGTGGGGTTCCGGGGATTGCTACGGGAAAAGGGAAGTTCGATGATGCTGATGGAGGACGCCTGACGGGGCGCGGATGGGACACGGTTCGTCCCAGGCGCCGAACGGCTCGTCCCAACGTGGGTCAGCCGCCGTCCGCGCCCTCTTCGGCGGGCTGCTCGCCGCTCTTCCAGCGCGAGCCGACGGTGTGCTCCACGCCCAGGTGGTCCAGAATGCGCGCCGCGACGAAATCCACCAGGTCGTCGATGCTCTTGGGCCGGTGATAGAAGCCCGGCGCGGCGGGCATGATGGTCGCCCCGGCCCGGGTGAGGCGCGTCATGTTCTCCAGGTGGATGAGCGAGAGCGGCGTTTCGCGCGGCACCAGGATGAGCGGGCGCCGCTCCTTGAGCGCCACGTCCGCCGCACGCTCCACCAGGTTGCGCGACGTCCCCGCCGCGATGGAGGCGATGGTCCCCATGCTGCACGGGCACACCACCATCCCCGCGGACGGCGCGGAGCCGGACGCTGGCGTGGCGCCGCGGTCCAGCGAGTCGTAGAGTTCCACGCGGCTCCAGTCGCCCGTGGCCGCGCGCAGGCCCTCCACGCCCTCGATCCCCGACTCCTCCGCCAGCAGCCGCAGCCCGTAGCCGCTCACGATCAGCCGCACGGGCGTGCCGCTCTCGTTCAGCGCGCGCAGCAGGCGCACGGCGTACGGCGCGCCCGAGGCCCCCGTGATGCCGAACGTGACCGGCGCGCCGGGAGCGATCCTCACGCGAGCACCCGCTCGCCGAGCACGATCAAAAAGAAGACGACGGAGATGATGCCGTTGATGGTGAAGAACGCCGCGTCGATCTTCGACAGGTCGTCCGCCTTCACCAAGCTCTGCTCGTACGCCAGCATCCCCGCGATCACCGCCGTGCCGATGAAGTACGCCACGCCCAGCTCCGGCAACAGGAATCCGAGGGAGACGAACAGGAGCGCGGAGAGGAGATGCAGCACGCGGGAAAACGCCAGCGCGCCCCGGGCCCCCAGGGCCGCGGGGATGGAGTGCAGCCCCTGGCTGCGGTCGAAGTCGATGTCCTGGAGCGAGTACAGGATGTCGAAGCCCGCCACCCAGCACAGCACCCCGCCCGCCAGCACCAGCAGCGCCGCCGGCGGCTGGCTCCACTCCCCCGCCACGGCCAGGTACGCGCCCACGGGGGCGATGGCCAGCGCCACGCCCAGCACCAGGTGCGCGTAGCGGGTGAAGCGCTTGGTGTACGAGTAGAAGAGTATCCACCCCAGCGCGAACGGCGCCAGCATCAAGCAGAGCCGGTTGAGCAGCCCCGCGCACAGGAAGAAGACGGCGCTGGCCGCGATGACGGCCGCCGTCGCCTCGCCCACGGACAGCTTGCCGGCGGGGATCTCGCGCATCTGCGTGCGCGGGTTCTTCGCGTCGATTTTGCGGTCCGCGATGCGGTTGAAGCCCATGGCCGCGAACCGCGCCGAGGTGAACGCCGCCAGGATCAGCAGCACGTCCCACGGGTCGATGCGGTGCCGGTACGACGCCAGCGTGGCCCCCACCAGCGCGAACGGCAGGGCGAAGACGGTGTGCGGCAGCTTTACGAGGTTGCTGTAGTCCACCAGCCGCCCCCCCCCGCCGACGTGCTGCCCTTCGAGTCTATGTGTACTCACTGCTCGTCTGCGTCTTTTTCGTTGAGCGGTTGAATCAGTGGCTCGATCGCGGTGAGAAGTGCCGGAACCGAGACGGAAACCGCTTTCCAGACCTCATCCGGATTGATGTTGCGGTATGCGTGGATCAGCAGGTCGCGCATTCCCGCCATCTGGCGCCACGGGATTTCTGGATGACGCTGCCTCAACTCAGGCGAAAGCTGCTTTGTGGCCTCACCCATGATCTCGAGCAGGCGCTCGACCGAGAGTACCCGGTACTCATCCGCTTCGAACTCGG
>DATING010001489.1:0-11123 GCA_035474555.1 Longimicrobium sp.
CCCCGGCCGCCTTTTCGCTCGTTCCTCGCGACGGCGGCCGACCCCTCCCCCAACTTCGGGGGAGGGGTGGGCGCGGGGCAGGTCCAGTGCGCGAAAACTCCATTCGCTGATCCGCAGCCACTGGACGCAGCCACTGATCCCAATCGGCTGATCCGCATCGGCTGATCCGCATCCGCCGTACGAAGTGAGCCCGGCCGCCCTGGGGGGAGCGGCCGGGCTCGCTGCATGGACCCGCGGCGCGTCCATCACGCCGCGCGGATCCGGGCTACAGTCCGTTCACCAGGTCCAGGATCGCGTTGATGCGGTCCAGCACGCCGATGATCTGCGTCAGCAGCCCGCCGCCGTCCAGCAGCCCCGTGAGCACGCAGAGCAGGTTGCCCAGCAGGTTGCCGGGACCCGCGACCGCGTCCAGGTCGATCTGAATGGGCGAGATGTCCAGCACCAGCCCAAGCAGGTCCAGGTTGATGGGCCCCAGGTCCAGGAACAGGATGTCGCACACGCCCCGCTCGTTGGCCCCGCGGGCCGCCGCGCCCACCGCGCCGCCCAGCGTGCCCGGCACGTTGGTGAACGTCTCGCTCACCCCGTCCGCCGTCCGCGTGACCGTGCCGCTGAACAGGAGCTGCCCCGTCGTCTCGTCGTACCCGATGCGCGTGATGCTGAGCGTGCCCGCGAACCCGTCCTGGCTGATGGGAAGGTTGGTGAGCGGCGCGGCGCGCTTGGCCGCGCCCTGCCCGCCCCGCGCCATGGACGGCGCGACCGAATCCGGCGCCGCGGTGGTGGGTGCCTGGTCGCATCCGGCCAGAAGGGCCAGGGCGAACGCTGCGGCGGCGATCTTCCGGTGCATAGGTACCTCCGGTACTGGGGGGACAACGTGCCCTCACTGGGGCACTCAGAGATCGTCCGCGGATGTGCGGCCGATCCCGGACCCGGTATGGGCGCACACGCTCCCAGGGCCGGCGGCAGCACGTAAAAATGCCGCCGGCAGTGCGCGTGGTGCGCATTTGCTGGCGGCCCGGCGGACATGGAGCGAGTGCGCGTTAGTCCCGTAGCTCTGCGTCCCCGTCTTTCGGCGGGTTTGCTCTGAGCAGCATTCCATGTTGACCATTTCCGCAGCCACTCGTCAAAGCTGCGGGGACAAACCCCGGGTGCAACGTCCGTGCCTGATTCAACACACAAGGTCGTGATACGTACGCACGTATCAGGAAAATTTATGTGGTGTTCGTCCTGCCTTTCGCCGGGGCACCGTTCTCGCCATCATCCCGGCTTGGTGGACGGAAATCGGCTCGCGGGGCGGGCGGAACGGGCACAGGGAGGCGGCGGATGGCGACGCGATACGAGTTCGAGGGCGCCGAGGTGCAGGCGCTGGTGCAGGAGGCGCAGGCCGCGACGGTGCGGCTGATGACGGAGGCGCAGCGGTACGTGGCCGCCGGCGTGGACCTGCACGCCGACGATGCCCCGCCGGAGGACGACGTGGACGTCCCCGAGACGGGCGCCGAGCCCGGCCTGTGGCTGATGAACGACCGCGGCGTGTACCTGCGCAGCAACGCCAAGCGCCGCCCGGACGATTCCGTGGCCTACGCGCGCGGCTACCGCGGCGGCCCGCAGGTGGGGGACGAGGCGTTCTGCGAGTACATCGCGGCCGCGCCCCTGGCGGCGGTGCGCCCCGGCGACACCCTCGTCGTCACCCTGGACGACGCGAAGGTGCGGTTGTCGCTGCTGCGGGACGAGTAGTTTCTCGGTGCGGGAACGGAGGGTGTGCGGCGGGCGGGAGCCCCCTCCCCTGCTTCGCGCGCAGGAGGGGGGAGAACTTCGATGACGTCGCAGGGTTGATCACGCGCGGCATCCCCTGCCCGCGAGCCAAGCTGTCATCCCCACGGGGAGCGCGTGGCGGCACTTGCCCCGCCCGGTATCCCGTCTTCGCGCGCCAACTAAAGGGTCTGAGGGAAGGCGGCAGGCTGCATTGAACGAAACCCCGGCCGGGGGGCACAGGTCGTATTCAGTCAAACCCCGTGAGGAGTTTGTCGATGAGTGACAACAAACACCCGGTCGATTGGTCGCCGCTCACTGCCGAACAGTGGACGCAGGTGCCGCGTGCGGATCATACATCGCTGTTCAGTCGTGAAGAGGTCACGGCCGCCCTGCGGCTACTTGCGCCTGCCGACGCGGCAGAAGAGATCGCACGAGAGCTATTCGAGGAAGCACGAGAGCCCGGCAGCGTATTTTTCTATGGGGAGTTGCTCGCCGCTCTCGCCAGCTTGAGCAGTTCCGCCGCAGAGCGGGTCCGATCCGTCACACCAGCCGACGAAACGGGACCGCCCCGATAGAAACGCCGAGCGCGCGGATCTCCCTGCTGGGGACGTGGTGAAAACGTTATTTCCTCAATTGAGCGGCAGTAATGGCGCAGTTTAGCGCGTCAGCGTGGCCTACATCAAGGCTTGTGTATCTCGGAGGCATTGGCTCAGGCGGTCGTCTGCTCTTCCGCTCTCCTGGCGCGGCCACCACGCCAACGCGACGAATACGGGAACGTAAGACGCCTCTCCGAGAAACAGCGCCACACCACATCCGGCCGCTACGAAGACGCCGACCACCAGGGCCGTTCGCCAGAGCGTCGGCCGGGGACCACCCCCATTTGTGTCCTGGAGGATTTAGCAGGCGCCGCGGCGCTTGCGTGCCCCGCCCGGTTCAACCCCCCCAGGGGTTTTTGGGGGAGGTGCGAGCCTCGGCGAGCGGTGGGGCGCCGCTGGAGCCTGCCGACTGGCGGAAAGCCCGAATCCCCCCAAGAAGAAGAGCCCGCCGCGCGACGATTCGCGCGGCGGGCTCCCTGCGTTCGGATCAGCGCGCCCGGATCAGGGCGTGGTGGCCGTGCCCGCGGCGCCGCCGGTCGTGCCGGTGCCGGTCCCGCCGGTGGTCCCGCCCGTCGTCCCCGTCGCGCCGCCGGTGGTGCCGGTCGCGCCCGCGCCCATGCCGGTGGTGTCGCCCATCGTCCCGCCGGTGGTGGTGCCCGTGGCGCCTGCGCCCATGCCCATGGTGTCACCCATGGTGCCGGTGGTGGTGCCGCCCATGCCGGGGTCCGTGGTGGTGGTGCCGGTCGTCGTGCCGGTGGTGGTGCCCGCCGCGCCCATGGTGTCGGCGCTGGCGCCGTTGGCCTCTTCGCCGCCCTCGCCGCCGCCGCCGCACGCCGCCATCAGGACCACCGCCGGAACCAGGAGGAGCTTCTTCATCGGTCGTTCTTCCCTTTGCTGTGAGCTGCATCGGCACACCCGGTGCGCCGCCGGACAGGGGCGCACCCCCGGTGCATCCCCGGTACCGCGCGTGTAGCAGCACCGGCGGCCCCCGTCCCCGCTGGCGCGTCCACGTTCAACCTTTGCGCGCCGGGTTCGCTCCGCCCGCGCCCTGGACGGACGGAGACCAGCGCACCCGCGGGCCCATCAGCCGGCCCTCATCCGCCTTCCATCGCGCCCACCACGGATCGCCCGTCCAGCCGCAGGAGCTCGCGGACGGCCCCGGCGTGCTGCTGTGCCGTCTCGTACTCCACCGTGTAGCGCTGCGCGAGCGCATCCATCCCGCGCTCGCGCGCCCGGTCCGCGCGGGCGCGGGCCAGCTCCACGGCGTTCTCCAGCGCCCGCAGCGACGCCCACAGCGCGCCTTCCAGGCTTTCCATTTGCGCCTCGGCCAGGTTGCCCGGCGAGTACGCGTGGCCTGTGTCGCAGCGAAAGCGCAGGGGGCCGCCCTGCACGGCGCTCGCGTCCCACAGCACCCCCCCGCAGTCCGGGCAGCTGAAGCGCGACGGCTGCCCGTAGCGGGCACTGGCCGCGTGGGTCTCCTCGTCCAACGCGGTGAGCGCCACTTCGCGGTTCAGCTCCTCGAGCGCCTCCGGTGCACCCGGGGGCTCTGCCGTGGACGGCAGGCGCGCCAGCCGGGCCAGCAGCGGCCCCATCTCGTTCGCGGGGGCCACGTGGTCCGCGCCCACCTCGTTCAGCGCGTTGGTGGGCATGCTGGTGACCAGGGCCGTGGCGGGATTCTGCACCACGGCCAGGCCGCCGCGGTCCCGCACGGCCCACAGCCCCGCCGTGCCGTCGTCCAGGGCGCCGGAAAGCACCACGCCGATCAGCCGCGGCCCGTAGGCCAGGGCGGCGGAGCGGAACAGCGGGTCCAGCGAGGGGCGCGTGCGGTTTTCGCGCGGCCCGTTGGTCAGCCGCAGCCTGCCGCCCCCGGCGCCGTCGGCGACCACCAGCAGGTGCTTGTCGGGGACGGCCACGTGGATGGTGCCGGGGACGAGCGGCGCGCCGTCCTGCGCCGCCACGGCGCGGAGCGGCCCCGCCCGGTCCAGCACCTCGGCCAGGCGGCTGTGCACGTAGGCCGGCTGGTGCACGACCACGCACACGGCCGCCGGCAGGTCTTCCGGCAGCCTGGACACGAGCCCGGTGAGCGCATCCACCGCGCCCGCCGAGCCGCCGATCACGATCAGGTCATGACCCTGCAAGAGGTTGCTCCCTTCTGCTCATCGTCTATCCAGCGATCCCATGGCGGAACTTGTATCACCATGCGCCGCAATCATCCCGGTGCAACCCTTGCAGAGCATACGCCGTCCCCGTCACACGGTGGGACGCCGGGGAAACGGCCGCCGGGCCGGAACGAGAGGGTGCAGTCCGGGAGCATCCGCGCGATGCCCCGTCGGTCTTCAACCCGGGTGCATCATGACCATCCACTCCATGGAGCAGCCCCTGACGCAGCTGGTCATGCACCAGCTGCACGCGGTGGAGCTCCGCCAGCGGGCGGCCGTGCTGCGCGAGCAGGCGGAGCGGGCCAAGGAGCACGCGTTCCAGGCGATCGCATCCACCGAGCTCCGCCGGCGCACCACCGGGCGCACGCACGAGGCGGCGGAGTTCGCCGTTGAGCAGGAGCGCGGCACGCAGGAGCTGGCCGCGTACATCACGGCGCTGCGCCGCGAGCAGGAGATGCTGCGCGCCGAGGCCGCCCTGCAGCAGGACTGGTTCCGGGAGCAGGTGCTGGAGATGCTGGACCAGGGATGGAGCCGCGAGGCGCTGGCGGAGATCGGCTTTGGCGATGCGTTCCTGGCCGACCTGGGGCTGCAGGATGCCCCCGGGCTGCATCCCGCGTCCTGATCCGCCGCCGCACCGGGGCGGAGTGTGCACGCAGTCGGAGTCCGCGTCGGTCGTGATTTCGCTTTTCAACCTGTCGGGTCGCATGTCGTACGCAGGAACGCCGGACCCCGGAACGAGTGGTGCCCCCCGTGCGGAACGGGTCGCGCCCATGGCCGCGTGGGAGTGCTTTCACCGCAGCATCCGCGAGTCGCTGGAAGTGTGGCCGCAGGTGCTGCCCATCTCCGCGGACGAGGACAGCGGCGATCCTACCGTGCGGGCCATGCAGCGGGGGCGGCGCCACGCGTGGCTGCATGCGCGGCATGGGCTGCACTGGTCCATGTTCGAGTCCATCCGCATCTCCGTGCGCCTGGCGGAGTGCTTTGCCGCCTGGACGCGGTCGGGCGCCCCGGACCTGGACGTGCTCTCGGCGGGGCTGGAGCGGGTGGAGAACGAGGCCCGGAGCCTGGCGCCCGTGCGCGATGAGCTGCGCTTCGTGGACCAGCTGATGCGCGTCGCCACCGCCACCGACCTGCACCTGGCGGAAATGGACCTGGCCATGGAGGCCTTTCGCGAGACGGACACGCGCGATCGCCTGGTGGGGTGACGTCGCGCCGGTCTTTCGGTGGATGGATACGGATGCACGCACGGCCACCGTCTCTGCGCGAGGCGGTGGCCGTCATCGTTCTGCCCGGTTCGCGGATTCATACCAGGTTTGGCGATTCCCTGTACACGGGTCATCCGATCGGAATGCACACAGAAGCCTGAGATCAGGGATCAGCGTGCGTTCAAGGCCTCGAAAGATGACCTCACGCGGAGTCGCGGAGGACGCGGAGAACAGAAGGAGAACGGCAGCCGCAACGTAGGATGCCGGGCGCCGGTTTCCATCAGCGGGAGGGGCCTACCTTTACGGCGTGATGGCAAAGCTTGGCGAGCTGCGCGTCGGTGAACGACTCCCAGCCGTCGGGCGGCATGTAGAAGCGGCGGCGCTCGCCCCCGCACTGGAACGCGAGCCACCCCTGGGACGCGTCTTCGCCCAGGAGCATGCCCGGCGGCGATACGCCGTCGGTGCTGATGGAAGGGCGCACGTCCCAAACCGCCCAGTGCAGCCCGTTCGCGTCGGTGAACTCGCGGTGTGCCATGCGGTTAGCCCGGCGCAAGCTGTGTGCCCCGTGCGGAATCATGCTCCAAACGATCGTTCCGGCGGGGGTGGCGAGTTCCGCGACAGAGCGAATGAATTCGCCGCAACAAACACACGAAATCCACCTGCGTGGATTGCCGTCCCCGGTCGTGTGGCGGAGCAGGTGCCCCGGCCAGGAGGGCGGCGAAAGCAGGTTGTGCAGGGGCGGTCGATGTGCCGGGCCGGACGGCGGCAAGTGGCGTGGCAGCCCGTCCGTGACGGAGAGTCCGCGCAGGCGGACTTCGTGTAGTCGTTGCGGCGAATTCATTCGCTCTGCCGCCAGCCATGCCCACGAAAAACGGCCCGGCAGATCGCCGGGCCGTCTCACGTACTCTCGCACTTTCGCACTTTCGCACTTTCGCACTGCCGTCCCCGTTACGCGTCCGAGCGGCTCGCGCGCAGGTTGCGGCGGATGAGCACGGCGGCCAGCTCGCGCGCCTTGGACGGGCTGAACGCGGGCGACAGGGGCACCAGCAGCCGCAGCGGCCGGGCCACCCTTTGCTGCGCGGCGCGCGTCATCAGCACGGGCTGGGCGGGGTCCAGGGCCGCCAGGCCGGCCTCGTCGTCCGCCAGCACCACCTTCAGGCGCTCGCCGCCCGTCAGGCAGCGCAGCCGGTCGCCGTAGCGCGCATCGGCCACCACCGCCGCCAGCGCGCCGGCCCGCAGCCGCGCCTCGGCCGCGCTCACCATCTCCGGGTCGGCATCCAGCACCACCACCGGCACCCCGGCCCCGCGCGCCACGGAATGCACCGTGTGGGCGTGGAAGGGCGTCGTCACCACCACGTCCACGGCGCGTACGGCCGCGGAGAGCGCGTCGCGCCGCGTGGACTCCGTGCCGCCGGACAGGAACCGCTGCACCTCGAAGCCCCACTGGCCGTGCATCTCGGCCTGCAGCGCCGCCAGGCCGTCTTCCGTGCCGTCCACGCACAGGCAGCGCACGGGCGCCTCGGCCGTCCAGCGGCGCACCAGCTCCGGCAGCTGCGTCACCTTTACCTGCAGCTTGGCCGCGTCGCCAATGACGCCCGCCAGCCACTCCGCCGTCTCGGCGCTGGGCATCTCCGGCCCCTCGCCCCCGGCGGCCACGAGCACGCCGTGCCGGTTGCGGATCTCCACCACGCCCTCGCTGGCCAGCCGGCGGTACGCGGCGCTCACGCAGCGGTGGTCCTCGCCCGTCTGCCGGGCGATGTCGCGGATGCTGGGGAGCCGGTCGCCCACGTGCAGGTGGCCCAGGAACAGGCCCGCCGCGATCCCCGTGCGCATGCGCTCCGCCAGCTCGCCCGTGCCGTGCAGCAGCACCCGGCGCGTCTCGGCGTCGCTCCACGCGGGGTGCGTGTGCACCACGGGCGCGCTCTCCGGCGCCGCGGCGGGGGTCAGGGACAGCACGGTGCCCCGCGGCTCGCCGCCCTCGTCCACCAGCCGCGCGGCCGACACCTCCAGCGCCATCTCCTGCCCCTCGCGGGTGCGGGCCGTCACCGTCACGTGCGCGGGATCGTCCGCGCCGGCCGCGGAAAGGGCCGCCTCCAGCGCGTGCTCCGCCGACTCGCTCCAGCAGGGGACGGAAAGCCCCGCCGTCTCCTCCTCCGTGTACCCCAGCAGCCGCTCCGCCGCCGCGTTCCACATGGTCACCGTGCCGTCCAGGTCCAGCAGCACGGTGGCCACCGGCAGGGCGCGAAGGGCGCGCAGGTGGGCGCGCGCCGCCTGTGCCTGCCCCGCCTGTGCTTGCCGCAGCGCGGTCACGTCGCGAAGGGTCCAGTGCAGCCCCGGGGCGGCGTCCATGGGCTGAAAGGCCGTCACGGAGACCTCCACCAGCACCGGCACGGCCAGCCGCGGCTGCATCCGCAGGTCAAAGCGCATGGGCAGGGCATCACCCTTGAGCTCCAGCAGGCGGCTGCGGAAGGCGGGCCGCTCGTCCTGCGGCACGTACACCGCCAGCGGCTTGCCCCGCAGCCCGCGGGCGCTCACCCCCAGCAGCGTGCCCGCCGCCGGGTTGGCGTCGCGCACCACGCCGTCGGGGTCCGTCACCAGCAGCGCCTCGGCCACGCTCTCGAAGAGGGCGCGGTTCCAGTCGCTGCTCGTCTCCGCGGCCAGCCACGCGTCCGCCAGCTGCGTCTGCTGGTTGCGCAGCTCTTCTTCGGTGACGCGCAGCTCTTCGATGGCGGTCTGCAGCTCTTCCAGCGACTCTGTGAGCAGCGTGGCACGGGGCCGGTCTTCCGCCGCGCTCACGCGCAGGGCCTGGATGCGGGGAAGAAGCGTGGCAGTGAATGCGCCACCGATACGGTTCTCGCTCACGGGGGTCCTTCGAAATCGGGAGTCCGGACAACGGCATAAACGAACGTCTCGATGGTGATGCAATCTGCACGCCAGAACCATGGGTACGGCAGCGTACAAATCAACAGAGTGCACGCGCTGCCGAGGCCGCATGGCGACTGGGCTCCAGGCGTAAACATATGGTGAAAAGCGACGCGGGTGGACACCCTGCGCCGGGGGCCGCGCGGCCCTGCTTCCGGCGTGGCCCGCACCGTGCTTTGAAAGGCGGGGCTGGGAGCGGGCGTGGACGGGGCCGGAACGCGAAAGAACGGATGCTGACGCTGATCGAAGGCGGGCGCGTGTACGCGCCGGAGCCGTGCGGAATCCAGTCGGTGCTGCTGGCGGACGGGCACGTGGGCAAGGTGGGGGACATCGACCGGGGCGCCCTGGAGCGGCTGGGCGCCGAGTACCAGGTGATCGATGCGACGGGGTGCATCGTGGCGCCGGCCCTCATCGACCCGCACGTGCACCTGCTGGGGGGGAGCGGGGAGACGGGGTTCAGCACGCAGACCCCGGAGTTCTTCATCAGCGAGCTGGTGCAGAACGGCGTCACCACGGTGGTGGGCACGCTGGGCGTGGACACCACCATGAAGACGATGGCCGGGCTGCTGGCCAAGGTCAAGGCGCTCAAGGAGCATGGCCTCAACGCCTTCTGCTGGACGGGGGGATACGACGTGCCCCCCCACTCCATCCTGCAGACGGTGCGCGAGGACATCCTGTTCATCGAAGAGGTGATCGGGGCGGGCGAGGTGGCCATCAGCGACACCCGCGCCCTGCCGTTCGAGCCGCGCGAGCTGGCGCGGGTGGCCGTGCACGCGCACATCGGGGGGATGCTGGCGCACAAGGCGGGGCTGGTGCACGTGCACGTGGGCGAGAGCGACCGCCGGCTGGCGCCCCTGCGCACGGTGCTGGACGAGTACGACGTGGAGGCGGACTGGTTCTATCCCACCCACATCGAGCGCTCCGAAAAGCTCATGGGCGAGGCCATCCACCTGTCGCAAACGGGCGGGATGCCGTTCGACGTGGACGTGGTGGAGCGCGACCTGTACAAGTGGCTGCGCTACTGGCGCGACCACGGCGGGCCGCCGCACCTGCTCACCGTCTCGTCCGACGCCAGCATGACCCGTCCCGCCGTCATGGACCAGCTGCGCGACTGCGTGCTGAACCACGGCTTTGCGCTGGAGCAGGTGCTGCCGCTCGCCACGAAGAACACCGCGCGCATCCTCAAGCTCCGCGAAAAGGGCGAGCTGCGAAAGGGATGCGCGGGCGACATCCTGCTGCTGGAAGAGGGGTCGCTGGAGATCGTGCACGTGCTTTCGCATGGAAAGTTCGTCGTGAAGGACGGGCGGGTGGTGGAGCGGGAGGCGTGGCTGGAGGACAGCGACCGCGAGATCCGGCTGCGGGGCGGCAAGGACGGCGAAGCGGCGGACGAGGCGTAGGAACCAGGCACTTGATCCTTGGCACTTGGCACTGGGTTCCTGTGCCGTGCGGATACCTGACGGGAGACCCGATGACGGACGTGGAGATGCAGGACCGGGGTAGGGAGGCGGAGGCGCAGGTGGAGCGAAAGGAGGTTCCGGCCCGGGCCGCGCGGCTGCTGGTGATCGGGGGCGCGGAGGATCCCGATACCGACGACATGACCATCCTGCCGCACTTCGTGGAGATGGCGGGGGGAAAGAACGCGCGCATCATCATCTGCTCGTCGCCTTCGGAGAACCCGGAGGAAAAGGTGGATACCTACGGCGAGCTGTTCGAGAAGCTGGGTGTAGCCGAGGTGATCGCGGCCCCCATCACCGACCGCAATGAGGCGGACGACCCGGAGCTGCTGGAGGCCGTCAAGCGGGCCACGGGCGTCTTCTTCACGGGCGGCGACCAGCTGCGGCTCACGGCGCTCATCTCGGGGACGCCCTTCTGCGAGAACATCCGCGGCCGGCTGTACGGCGACGGGCTGGTGGTGGCGGGGACGAGCGCGGGGGCGGCGGCCATGAGCAGCGTGATGATCATCGGCGGCAAGAGCGAGGGCACGGTGCGCCGCGAGGACGTGGATCTGGCGCCGGGGCTGGGCTACTGGCGCGACACGGTGGTGGACACGCACTTCAACCAGCGCGGCCGGGTGAGCCGGCTGATGACCATCTTTGCCCACAATCCCAACGTGCTGGGGATCGGCATCGACGAGAACACGGCCATCGACCTGGTGCCGGGCGACCGCTTCACCGTGGTGGGCGAGGGGGCGGTGATGGTGTTCAACGGCCGCGTGACGCACACCAACGCGCCGGATGCGTCCGACGACCAGACGCTGGCCATCACGGACAGCGTGATCCACACGCTCCCCACGGGCTACGGGTTCAACCTGCGCACCAAGCGTCCCATCCTCCCCGACGGCGAGGAGATCCCGCCCACGGTCACGAGCTGAGCGGCGGGCGGGCTTCTCCGGAAATTTGAACGCAGAGTTCGCGGAGTAAAAACAGAGAGGACGCGGGGAACGGTTCAAGTTCCGTCGCGTCCTCTCTCTTTTCTACCCTCTGCGAGCACTT
>DATING010001490.1:0-5845 GCA_035474555.1 Longimicrobium sp.
TCCGTCCAGGCACAGATCCACCTGATCGCGATCCGTAAAAGCCGGCCCTGGCGGAAGGCCGTGCATCGAGAACCCCTTACGCGGTGGATTCCCCGCGCCGCGCGCCCATCATCCACCCGATCGCGCCGCCGAGGATCGCACCGAGCAGCATCCCCCAGTGCACGATGATCGTCCGCGCATCGCCGCCGGCCCAGGGCACGGCGGGGACGTGCATGGCGGCGACGGAGGCCAGCATCCCCAGCGTGTGGCCGGCGACCGCGCCCCAGAACACGCCGCGCGACGGAGCTGTTCGCCGCCGCAGCCGGTGCCCCAGCCACAGCAGCCCCACGGGGACGATGAACATCCCCGCCAGCAGCGCCAGCAGCGAAAGGCTCACGCGCGGCTCCGCGGGTACAGCCACAGCCAGTATCCGCTGATGAGCAGGATGGCCAGCGACACCGCGGCCAGGTCGCTCAGCAGCACCCCCTGCCCGCCGAAGATCTCGCCGGAGTGCAGCTTCTCCAGGAACACGTCGTTCCGCAGGCCCACGTGCAGCACGCGGCCGCTGGCCAGGTCCACCGTCACCTCGTGCACGTCGCGGTCATCGAAGCGCACCTTCACGAAGCCGTCCCCCGGCCGCACATCCATCCGGTCGATCCCCGACGCGGCCACCCCCGCCGGCACCGCCCGCTCCGCCCGCGCCGCCAGCTCCGCGACCCCCAGCGACTGCGCCAGCGTGCCAGGGGAGTCGTTGGGCACGTCGGGCATCAGCCCCAGCGGCCGCTTGTGGTTCAGCAGGATGCCCGTGAGGCAGACGACCAGCACGATGCCCGTGGTGGCGACGCCCAGCCACAGGTGCGCGTGGAACATCCACCGGGCCCAGCGGCGCGAGCCGTCCCGCGGGGGACGCTCCGGCCGGGCGGCGGAAGGGCGGGTGCTTGTGGAAAGGGGCATGGGACGAAAGGTTGTCGGGACAGCCGTATATCGTATACACCCAGCGACGCTACCGCCCGCGGTGCGCCGCTGCAAGGGCCCGCGTGGCAAGAAAGCTGCGGCGCCCCGGGCGTGCGCCGGTGCCCCCGCACCGGCCGCGCCGCCGTCCTCCACACCCCGGAATTCCCGACCCATGCACCGACTACGCAGTGCAGTCGTGGCGCTCGCCCTGCTGGCCGCACCCCCGCTGGCGGCCCAGGTGGAGCGCAACACGCCCCCGGACCCCGACAGCGTACGCTACCGCGGCATGGCGTGGCGCAACCTGGGCCCCAACCGCGGCGGGCGCTCCATCGCCGTCGCGGGCAGCACCAGCCGGCCCATGGAGTACTACTTCGGCGCCACGGGCGGCGGGCTGTGGAAGACGACGGACGGCGGCACCACCTGGACCCCCGTCACGGACGGGCACATCGGCAGCGCCACCATCGGCGCCGTGGAAGTGTGCCAATCCAACCCCGACGTCCTTTATCTCGGCACGGGCGAGACGCAGCTCCGCGGCAACATCCAGGCGGGCGACGGGCTCTACAAGTCCACGGACGCCGGCAAGACGTGGACGCACGTGGGGCTGCGGGCCGGGCGCAACATCGCCCGCGTCCGCGTGCATCCCACCAACTGCGACGTGGCGTACGCGGCGGCGTTCGGCGAGTACAGCGGGCCCAGCGCCGAGCGCGGCATCTACCGCACGACGGACGGCGGCACCACGTGGACGCGCGTGCTGCACCGCGACGACCGCACGGGGGGCGTGGACCTGTCCATCGACCCGCAGAACCCGGACGTGGTGTACGCGGCGCTATGGGAGGCGTGGCGCAACCAGTGGGGGATGAGCAGCGGCGGCGCCGGCAGCGGCCTGTTCCGCAGCAGCGACGGCGGCGCCACCTGGACGGAGCTCACGCGCAAGCCGGGGATGCCCGCGGAGGGGCTCATCGGCAAGATCGGCGTCTCCGTCTCGCCGGCGGATTCCATGCGCGTCTACGCCATCGTGGAGCACGACTCCGGCGGCGTGTTTCGCTCCGACGACCGCGGCGAGACGTGGACGCGGGTGAACAGCGAGCGCAAGCTGCGGCAGCGCGCCTTCTACTACACGCGCCTGCTGGCGGATCCCAAGGAAAAGGACCGCGTCTACGTGCTGAACGTGGGATTCTTCCGGTCCGATGACGGCGGCGCCACCTTCCCCACCGCCATCCGCGTCCCCCACGGCGACAACCACGACCTGTGGATTGCCGCGGACGACAACCAGCGGATGGTGCAGGGCAACGACGGCGGCGGCAACGTGAGCGTCAACGGCGGCAAGACCTGGACGGATCAGGACTACCCCACGGCGCAGATCTACCGCCTGGCCGTCACGGCCCACCAGCCGGGAATGGTGTGCGGCGGGCAGCAGGACAACACCACCGTGTGCGTGCCCATCCGCGGGTGGAACCACCTGAACGCGGGCGGGCGCAACTTCTTCGCGGCGGGTGGATGCGAATCGGGCTACGTGGCCCCGCACCCGCGCAACACGGACGTGTACTACGCCGGCTGCTACGGCGGATCGCTGGACCGCTTCGACCAGTCGACGGGGCAGTCGCGGCCCGTGAACGTGTGGCCCGAGAACCCCATGGGCCAGTCGGCGGCGGACCTGCGCGAGCGGGTGCAGTGGACGTTCCCCATCGTCTTCGATCCGCACGATCCCAACACGCTGTACACGGGCAGCCAGCACCTGTGGCGCACGACGGACGAGGGGCAGAGCTGGGAGCGCATCTCCCCGGACCTGACCCGCGCCGATCCCGCCACGCTCGGACCGTCCGGCGGACCCATCACCCGCGACCAGACGGGGGTGGAGACGTACGCGACGATCTTTACCGTCGCGCCCAGCGTGCGGGAGCGGGGGCTCATCTGGACGGGCTCGGATGATGGCAAGGTGTACGTTACCCGCGACGCCGGCGGCAGCTGGGCGGACGTGACCCCGCCCGCGCTGCCGGAGCAGACCAAGATCCACACCGTGGAGGCGTCGCCGCATCGGCCGGGCTCGGCGTACGTGGCGGGCAACAAGTTCCTGCTGGGCGACTTCCGTCCCTACCTGTTCCGCACGGACGACTACGGGCGGACGTGGACGAGCATCGCCGCCAACCTGCCGGAGGGCGACTTCCTGCGCTCCGTGCGCGAGGACCCCGTGCGCGCCGGGCTCCTGTACGCGGCCACGGAGCGCGGCATCTGGGTCAGCTGGAACGACGGCGGCGCGTGGGAGTCGCTCAAGCTGAACCTGCCCGTGGTGCAGGTGTCGGACATCGGCATCCACGGCGCGGACCTGGTGATCGCCACGCACGGCCGTTCGTTCTACGCGCTGGATGCCGGCGCGCACCTGCTGCGGCAGATGAACACCGTCCCCGCCGCGCCGGATGCCCGGGGCCGCACCCGCGGGCGCACGGCCGCCGCCCCGCGCCTGTTCCAGCCGGCGGATGCCGTGCGGGTCGTGGACCCGGGCGTCACCGTCTACTACTCCCTGCCGGCGCCCGCGCGGCGGCTCACCCTGGAGTTCCTGGACGCGCAGGGAAAGACGATCCGCAGCTACGGGACGGACACGCGCCCGGACTCCGTGCGCAAGCGTCCCGCCGGCGGGGACGATGAGGACGAGGGGCCGCGGGTCCAGCGCTTCGCCCCCAACCAGGCGGGGATGAACCGCTTCGTCTGGAACCTGCGCCACCCGGGCCCCACGTCGTTCCCGGGGATGATCCTGTGGGCCGCGGACACGGCGTCCGGCCCCCGCGCGCTCCCCGGCACCTACACGGTGCGGCTGATGGCGGACGGGCGCGAGCTGCGGCAGCCGTTCACCGTGCGCGTGGATCCGCGCGTGACGGGCGTGTCGCAGGACGACCTGGTGGCGCGGTTCGACCTGGCCCTGCGCATCCGCGACCGCGTGAGCCAGGCGAACGATGCCGTGCTGCTGATCCGCGGCATCCGCCCACAGGTGCAGGACCGCGTGGGCCGCACGCAGAACGCGGACGTGCGCGCGGCGGGCGATTCGCTGCTGGCGCGGATGGCGGCGATCGAGGAGCGGCTGTACCAGGTGCGCAACCAGAGCAATCAGGACCCGCTCAACTATCCCATCCGCCTGAACAACAAGCTGGCGGCGCTCATGAGCCTGGTGGAGGATGCCGAGGCGGCCCCCACGACGCAGTCGTACCAGGTGTTCGAGGAGCTGTCCGGGCAGCTGGACCGCGAGCTGGCGGCGCTGAACGCGCTGTGGGCGCAGGACCTGGATGCGTTCAACCGCCTGCTGCGCGCCAACCGCCTTCCGCCCGTGACCCGCACCCCGCAGCGGATCGACGAGAACACGGCCAGCAGCACGCGCTCCGGCGGGACGGAGGAAGAGGAGGGCGAGGTCAAGCGCTGGTGATGGGATGACGGGCGGTGGATGTTAGTGGGCGAACTATCCGGAGATTCCGGATAGTTCGCCCTGGAGCCAGATGGCATGCTCCCAGCCCCGGCGAATGAATTCGCGGCACCGAAAACGTGATGTCCGCCTTCGCGGACGGGTCCGTCGGGACGCCGTCTGCCGGTGCGGTCGCGGCGCTCCGCCGGTCCGGCTGGACCGAGCTCCCGTGAAGAATTGTGGGATGATGAACCAGAACCGCTGGAACCGAATGATGGAACGGAATGCACGGGTTGCCGCGGCGCTGCTGCTCCTGGCCACGGCCGCGGGATGCGCCTCGTCGCAGGGCGGCGCGTCGGCCGGGCCGGTGGCGGAACGGCGGCCGCCCGCGGAGGCCGGGGTGGCGGCCATCACGGCGGAGGGGCTGCTGGCCGACATCCGCGAGCTGGCCTCGGACCGCTTCCTGGGCCGCGGCGTGGCGACGGTGGGCGAGGACAGCACCGTGGCGTTCCTCAGCCGCCGCTTCCGCGAGATGGGGCTGCGGCCCGGGATGCCGGACGGCAGCTACGAGCAGCGCGTGCCCCTGGTCGCCACCACGTCGCGGGTGGAGGCGCGCGTGAACGCCGGCGGCCGGACGCTCCCCCTGCGCCAGCTGGAGGAGATCGTCGCCTGGTCGCAGCGCCCGGACGCCGAGGTGGCCGTGAACGGCGCGGAGATGGTGTTCGTGGGCTACGGCGTCGTGGCGCCGGAATTGGGATGGGACGACTTCAAGGGCGTGGACGTGCGCGGCAAGACGGTCGTCATGCTGGTGGGCGACCCGCCCGTGCCGGACCCGGCGGACAGCACGCGGCTGGACCCGGCCGTCTTTCGCGGCCCGGCCATGACGTACTACGGCCGCTGGACGTACAAGTACGACATCGCGGCGGAGCGGGGCGCGGCCGCCGTCCTCCTGGTCCACCAGACGGGGCCCGCGGGGTACCCGTGGAGCGTGGTGCAGGGCAACGTCCGCGAGCGCTTCGAGGTGGAGGGCGCTACCCCGCACGTGCCCGTGGAGGGGTGGATCCAGCTGGAGGCGGCGCGCGCCGTGTTCGCCGCCGGCGGGCACGACTTCGCGGCGCTGGAGCGGGCGGCCCGCACGCGCGAGTTCCGGCCGGTCGCGCTGGGCGGCACGGCCACCTTCCAGGTGCGCAACACCGTCCGCCGGGTGCAATCGCGCAACGTGGTGGCGCGCATCGACGGCTCCGACCCCTCCGTGAGCGACGAGGCGGTGCTGTTCACCTCGCACTGGGACAGCTTCGGCGTGGGGCGCGCCATCAACGGCGACTCCATCTACAACGGCGCGCTGGACGATGCGTCGGGTGTGGCCTGGATGCTCTCGGTGGCCGGCGCGGTCAAGGCGATGGGCACCGCGCCGCGGCGGACGCTCGTGTTCGTGGCGTTCACGGCCGAAGAGGCGGGGCTGCTGGGCGCGCGCTGGTACGCCACGCACCCCGTGGTGCCGCTGGACAAGACGCTGGCGGACAT
>DATING010001491.1:0-1562 GCA_035474555.1 Longimicrobium sp.
CCTTGTCCAGCCGCACCAGGATCTTCACGACGCCCTGCGCGCGCAGCCACGCAACCAGCTCCGTCACCCACTCCTCGAACCCCTCCGCCGTGTGGGCGTTTCCCGGCCTCCACCGCACGCCCAGGCAGTATCCCGTGTCGAGGAACGCCAACAGCGGGTGGTGCGACCGGCGCCCGTGCTTCGTCGGGTTGTACCCTTTCTCGGCTCCCGCCTGCTTCTCCCCGTAGCGCTGCACCACCGTCGAGTCGAACATCAGCATCACCGTCCGCGGTACCTTCCCCAGCGCGTCCCACCGCGCACGCACCGCCTTCAGCAGAACCTCACCCGACACCTTGGCGCCCAGCTCACCCGCCTTGCGCAGGAAGCGCCCGAACGTCGTCGGATCCACCACCGCCCGCCACCCGAACAGGTCCTGCACGCCCCGGCTCTCCAGCAGCGGCAGGTGGTCCATGCACGAGCCCCCATAGTGCAGCAACGCGATCCACTGCTCGGCATGCAGCGACGGCCGGTACCGCCCGCCCACTCCAGCCAGTGCCGCGTCCAGATAGCGGCCCACCTCCAAGCGGTCCCACATCATCCGCAGCGGTGCCAATCCAGCCCCGTCCGTCAGCTGCTCCTTCGTCGTCTCCACCTCGATTCCCGACGCGCTGCCTTGAACGTGCGGGCGAGCACAGATACCTTTCATGCGAGCACCGTTTGGGTGAGGAGAATGGGAGCCTGCTTCTTGGCGGAAGTGACTCACATTCTACTGCTTCCAGGCGGTGCTCGCTTTTTCCACGCAGGATCTGGGTTCATTCGCCGGGTCTGGATGCCGGCGTCGAGCATCCGATCGAATCCCGCACCCTACCCCCGCCCGTGCACCCAAACCCCGCTCCGGGTTATAATCCCGTACGACTCACGTTGCGCGGACACACGGAGGAATCGCGGATGAGCACGGATACGCCGGTCGCCACGGAGCGCCGGACGATGGAAGTACGCCGGCTGGGCCTGATCTCGTACGGCGACGCGCTGGAGCTGCAAGCGGAGCTCGTGAAGCAGCGCCGCGCGGGCGAGATCCCGGACACGCTGCTGCTGCTGGAGCACCCGCACGTCATCACCCTGGGCAGCGGATCGCACGACGAGAACGTGCTCGTCTCCGCCGACGAGCGGGCGGCGCGCGGCATCGAGCTCTTTCCCACCGGCCGCGGCGGCGACGTGACCTACCACGGGCCGGGGCAGCTGGTGGGCTATCCCATCTTCGACCTCAAGCCCGACCGCCAGGACCTGCACCGCTACCTGCGCGACATCGAGGAGGCGCTCATCGGCGTGCTGGCCGACTTCGGGCTCGCGGGCGGGCGCAAGGACGGGCTCACGGGCGTGTGGGTAGACGACCGCAAGCTCGCGGCGATCGGCGTGCGTGTGTCGTCGGGGTGGATCACCAGCCACGGCTTTGCGCTGAACGTGACGACGGACCTGTCGTTCTTCGGCACCATCGTCCCGTGCGGCATCCGCGACCACGGTGTGGGCTCGCTGAGCACGGAGCTGGGCCGGGCCGTGACCATGGCCGAGGCGGAGGCTTCCGC
>DATING010001492.1:0-4399 GCA_035474555.1 Longimicrobium sp.
GAAGTCGACGGGCTCGGCCTGGATCCCGGCCTCCGCCAGCCGCGCCCGCGCGTCTTCCGCGGAGATGCCCAGGGGGCGGATGTACAGCTCGGGGCGCAGGTTGTCCGCATCCACCAGGGCCCGCGCCTCGTCCCGCCCCCAGCGGCCGACCCACCGCTGCACCAGCCAGCGCGGGTGCGATCCCCACGACTCCAGGTGGTCCACGGGATCGTGCCCAAAGTCGGGAAAGCGGAACTGCGGCCGGCGCTGCATGTTCTGCAGGATGCCGTTCACCAGCCCCGCGGCGTAGGGCGCGCCGGCCATCCGCACCAGCTCCACGGACTGCGAAACGGCCGCGTAGGGGGGCACGCTCCCCATCTCCAGCAGCTGGTAGGCACCCAGGCGCAGAACGTCCAGCACGTCCGGGTCAAGGCTCTCGATGCCGTCGCGGGCGAACTGGTTGAGCACGTGGTCGATGCGGCCGCGCAGGCGAAAGGTGCCGTACACCAGCTCCTGCGTCCACGCGCGCTCGCGGGGCTCCATCCCGTCCGTGGCGGCGTCCAGGGCGCGGTCGCCCAGCTCCCCTTCGCGAAAGCGGGCCAGGGCCTCCAGCGCCGCCTGCCGCGCGACCGTGGGCTGTGCCATGCCGCTAGTCCAGCATCCCGGCGGAAGGCGACGACGGCACGGCCCGCTCGCGGCGCGGCATGCGCCCGGCCAGGTACGCCAGCCGCCCCGCCTCCGTGGCCAGCGCCATCGCGCGGGCCATGCGGACGGGGTCCCGCGCCTCGGCCAGGGCCGTGTTCATCAGGATGCCGTCCACGCCCTGCTCCATGGTCACCGCCGCGTCGCTGGCCGTGCCCACGCCCGCGTCCACGATGACGGGGACGGACAGCCGCGACTTGATCGTGCGGATGTTGTACGGATTGACGAGCCCCAGCCCGCTGCCGATGGGCGACGCCAGCGGCATGACGGCCGCGCATCCCGCGTCCTCCAGCCGCAGCGCCGTGATCAGGTCGTCGTTGGTGTAGGCGAGGACGACAAACCCGTCGGCGACCAGCTCCTTGGCCGCGCGGAGGGTGGCGTCCGCGTCCGGCAGCAGCGTCTCCTGGTCGCCGATCACCTCCAGCTTGACCCAGTTGGTAAAGCCGGCGGCGCGGGCCAGGCGGCAGTAGCGGATGGCGTCCTCCGCCGTGTAGCACCCGGCCGTGTTGGGCAGCAGCAGGAACCGCTCGGGATCCAGGTGATGGAGAACGCCCTCCTCCTTGGATCGATCGAGATCCACGCGCCGCACGGCCACAGTCACCACCTCCGCGCCCGAGGCGTCGATGGCGTCGACCATCTCCGTGTTCGAGCGGTACTTGCCCGTGCCCACCATGAGCCGCGAGCGCAGCGGCCGCCCGGCGATGACGAGCGGCGCGTCCAGCGCGGCGGGAGCGTCCAGCAGAGTAGACATCAACTGCGTAGTGCGAGAGTGCGAAAGTGCGGGAGTGCGAAAGTCGGGTCCGGCCGCATGTTGAGGTCGTTGCCGCACGCGGAGCGCCCCCCTCCCCGACCCTCCCCCGCAAACGGCGCGGGGGAGGGAGAACGTCCGTCGCGGTGAATGAGATCGCGCCGGCAGCGGGCGGCCCCCTCCCCCCGGCCCCCTCCCCCGCTTCGCGGGCAGGAGGGGGAGAACTGCGAATCCCCGCCGACACGTTCACCCAGCGCGGGAGAAAACTCTTCACCGGCGATGGTCACCGTCCCCGGCGCCACACTATCATTCCGAGGCAGCGCCCGACGGCGCTATCCCGTGCCGGAAGCCCTGCGCGCGACGAGCAATCTACCCAGCTCGCGCAGGGGCTGCGCCGATGCGCCGGGACTTCGCCCGTGCACCCCTCCCCCGAACTTGGGGGAGGGGTCGCCGGCCGTCGCGAGGAACGAGCGAAAAGGCCGGCGGGGGAGAGGGGCCCCGTCGCCCCAGCGACGTGCCCCGCTTCTCCCCGTGCCGCCGTCATCCCCTGCGCCCGCCCGTCCTCATCCCCCGCCCACGAAGTGCACCAGCTCCAGCTGGTTGCCTTCACGGACGGCGGCCTCGGCGTAGGCCTCGCGGCGCAGGATGTCGCCGTTCTGCTCCACGACGATCATCCGCGGCTCCAATCCCAGGTGCGCCAGCAGCCCCGCGACGCTGAGCCCCGCAGGGATGGTGCGCTCGTCGCCGTTCACGCGCACCGTGATCTCCGCCGCGACCGCCGTGTCCGTCATCGATCCATCCAGTGATTCAGGTAGTTCCGCACCGCTTGCACGGGATCGGGGGCATCCCACACGCCGCGCAGCACCGCGAAGCCCGCCGCGCCCGCATCCCGCGCCTCCGCCGCACGCGCCGGCGTCACCCCGCCGATGGCGATGGCCGGCACGCCCAGCGCGGCGATCTCACGAATCCGTCCCACGCCCGCGCCGGGACGCCCGGGGTGCGAGGCACTCTCCCAGATGGTACCCGCGAGCAGGAAATCCGGCTCACCCGCGAGCGCATCCCGCGCCTCGTCCACGGAGTGCACGGAAACGCCCAGAAGCCGGTCCGCGCCCAGGACGCGCCGCGCGTCCGCTGCCGCCAGCCCGCGCGCGCCGACGTGCCCGCCGTCCACGCCCGCCGCGAGCGCCACGTCCAGGCGGTCGTTGACCACGAGCCACGCGTCCTCGTTCACGGCGAGCGGGCGCATCCGCCGCGCCAGATCGTACAGCGCGCGCCCCGACGCCCGCGGCGCCCGCAGGTGAAGGACGACGTCCGGTCCGCCCATCTCCAGCACGAGCCGCGCGGCGTCCAGGAACCCCGGCCGCGCCACGACCCGGTCGTCCGTGACCACGTGCAGCGGCGGGATGGAGTCCGGCTTCACGGCGTGGATCGCGCCGGCAGCGGGCGGCCCCCTCCCCCCGGCCCCCTCCCCCGCTTCGCGGGCAGGAGGGGGAGAACCCCTATCGTGCACGGAAGCGGGCTCCCTGCACCGGCGGACCGCCCCTCCCCCCGGCCCCCTCCCCGCTCGTTCCTCGCGGAGAGGGGGAGAACTTCGATTCTTCGCGGAACCCGGCCGGCGGCGTGGCACTCACCCGCGACGGAGAGTCCGCGCAGGCGGACTTCGTGTGGTCGTTTCGGCGAATTCATTCGCTCGGCGCGGACTTCGCTCGGCTCATCGACCCTCATCCCGCCCACGATCCACGTCATTCACCGCCCGGCCGCTCCCCTCACCCTGCGTCCCCGAACCGGTCGCCCACGGACACGCCGCGGCCACGCACCCAGTCCGCGGCGGGCATGCGGCGCTTGCCGGGGGGCTGCACCTCGCCCACGCGGATCGCCGCGAACCCGCACGCGATCAACACGCCGCGCTCGTCCGCCTGCAGCACCTCGCCGGGCACGCCGCCCGCGTCCTCCACCACCCTGGGGCGAAAGAGCTTCACGGTCCCTTTGGATCCGAGCGGGCTCCAGGCGCCGGGGACGTCGTCCATCCCGCGCATCCACAGCGCCACCTCGTCCGCCGGGAGCGACCAGTCCACGCGCGCCGTCTCGCGGTCCACCTTGGGCGCGTACGTGGCGCGCTCGTGGTCCTGCGGCTCCTCCACGATCCCGCCCCCCTCCAGCAGCATCAGCGTCTCCACCAGCGCCTCGGCCCCGATCTCCGCCAACCGCGCCCCCAGCTCGCTGGCCGACTCCTCCGGTTCGATCGTCTCCTCCACCCGCATCAGCATCGGCCCGCTGTCCAGCCCCGCCTCCATGCGCATGATGGTCACGCCGCTGGTGGCGTGGCCGCGCACGATGGCCCACTGGATCGGCGCCGCGCCGCGCAGCTCCGGCAGCAGGCTGGCGTGGATGTTCACCGACCCCAGCCGCGGCACCGCCAGCACCTCGGGCTTCAGGATCTGTCCGTAGGCCACGACGACGGAGATGTCCGCGTCCAGCGCGCGGATCTGCGCCAGGAACTCGTCACCGCGCGCCTTTTCGGGCTGCAGGATGGGGATTCCCTCCGCCAGCGCCTCCTGCTTGATCGGGGACATGGCGACCTCGCGGCCGCGCCCCGCCGGCCGGTCCGGCTGCGTGACCACGCCCACGACCACGTGCCCCTCCTCCGACAGCGAGCGGAGCGCGGGGAGCGCGAACGCCGGGGTGCCCCAGAACAGGACCTTCACGCGTGCCTCACTTTTCGGCCAGCTTGCGATACTTCGCCAGCACCATCTTGCGCTTGATGGGCGAGATGCGGTCCGTGAACAGCACCCCGTCCAGGTGGTCGATCTCGTGCTGAAGGCAGCGCGCCAGCATGCCGTCGGCGTCGATCCGCACCGGGTTTCCCTGCGTGTCCAGCCCCTCGACCACGCACGTCGCCGGCCGGTCTACCGAGCCGGTGACGCCGGGGATGGAAAGGCACCCCTCCTCCACCCGCTCCGTCCCGCCGCC
>DATING010001493.1:0-5426 GCA_035474555.1 Longimicrobium sp.
CGCCTGGCTCGAGCAGAATCCCCGCACCCTCCGGACCTTCCAGTCCATGCTGGCCGGCATGGCGCGCGGCCGCGGCCCCGCCATCGCCCAGACCGCCGCCCTGCCGCCGGCCACGCGCCGCCTGCTGGACGTGGGCGGCAGCCACGCCATCTACTCGGTCGCGTTCTGCGAGGCGCTGCCGGAGCTGCGCGCCACCGTGCTGGACTTTCCCGGCGCCGTCGCCATCGGCCGCGAGAACGCGCGGGCGGAGGGGATGGAGGACCGCATCGAGTTCCGCGAGGCGGACTTCATCCGCGAGCCGCTGGTGGCGGATGGCGACGGCGGATACGACGCCGTGCTCCTGTTCCGCGTGGTGCACGGGCTGGACGCGGAGGCCAACACGGCCCTCCTGCGCAAGGCGCACGACGCGCTCGCGCCCGGCGGACGGGTGATCGTGGTGGAGGAGTACGATCCCGGCCAGCACACGGCCGGCTCCGTGAACGACGCCTTCGTGCGGATGTTCAGCCTGAACATGTACCACCTGCTGGGGGCGCGGTTGCACACCACCGACGAGATCTCCGGCTGGCTGGTTGCCGCGGGGTTCGACCCCGCCACCGTGCGCGAAGACTTGGCGGGGGCCGACCGGGTGATCCAGGCCGCCCGCCGCGGGGAAGGGAGCGCCGCATGAGCGAGAAGACGCGCGTCACCATCGTGGGCGCCGGCCTGGCCGGCTCCATCATGGCCGTGTACCTGGGCCGCCGCGGCTGGGAGGTGGACGTCTACGAGCGCCGGGCGGACCCCCGCGCCGTGGACGGCGAGGCGCTGGAGCGCCGGTCCATCAACCTGGGCCTGTCGCACCGCGGCATCGTGGCGCTCACGCGCGCCGGCGTGCTGGACCGCGTGCTGGCCACCTCCGTCAAGGCCAAGGGGCGCGTCATCCACGCCTCCGACGGCCGGGTGGAGTTCCAGCCCTACGGCACGGACGACCGCGAGTGCCTGCACTCCATCTCCCGCGCCGAGCTCAACCGCGCCCTCATCGACCGCGCGGTGGAGTACCCGGGCGTGCGCTTTCACTTCGGCTGGCGGTGCGAGTCGCTGGACCGCGACACGGGCAACGCCGTCTTTCGCGACAACGACGGCGTCGAGCGCGCGGCCGAGGCGGACTTCGTGGTGGGCGCGGACGGGGCGTACAGCGCCGTGCGCCAGCTCATGCACCGCAACGAGCGGGCGGACTTCACCCAGGAGTTCCTTCCCTGGGGATACAAGGAGCTCACCCTTCCTTCGGGTCCGGACGGCCGCTCGCCCATCGAGCTGGAGGCCATGCACATCTGGCCCCGCGGCGATGCCCTGGGGCTCACGCACCCCAACCCGGACGGGTCGCACACCGTCA
Organism: Longimicrobium sp.; assembly: GCA_035474555.1. GTDB lineage: Bacteria > Gemmatimonadota > Gemmatimonadetes > Longimicrobiales > Longimicrobiaceae > Longimicrobium. The sequence continues at coordinate 1,370 of DATING010001493.1, forward strand.
CCATCTTCCTGCCGTGGGAGGGGCCCCGCTCCTTTGCCACCCTGCAGACGCGGGACGAGGTGCAGGCGTTCTTCGAGGCCACCTTCCCCGACATGGTGCCCCTCGTCCCCCACCTGGCGGACGAGTTCCTGGCCCACCCCACGGGGACGCTGGTGAGCACCCGCACGGCGCCCTGGTACCACGCCGGCCGCGTGGTGCTGGTGGGGGACGGGGTGCACGCCGTCTACCCCTTCTACGGGCAGGGGATGAACGCGGCGATGGAAGACTGCGCCGTGCTGGACGCCTGCCTGGAGGCGAGCCCGGACGACCGCGAGGCCGCCTTCCGCGCCTACCAGGACGCGCGCAAGGCCAACACCGACGCCCTGTGCGACCTGGTCAAGCAGAACTTCAACGAGCTGCGCGACACGGCCAACCAGCCGGCGTTCCTCGTCCGCAAGAAGATGGACCTGTGGCTCAGCCGCCTGTTCCCCGGCCGCTGGATGCCCCTGTACAGCATGGTGGTGCACACCACCATGCCGTACGCCGAGGCCCTGGCGCGGCACCGCCGCCAGGAGCGCATCCTTTCCCTGCTGGGGGTGAATGCGCTGCTGGCGGTGACCATCCCCGCCGTCCTCGGCGCCCGGCGCGCCGTCCGCGGCGGCGGGTCCCGGCCCGCGACGCCCGGCGCTCCGGCGCCGCGTCCGCCGGTTGCGCCCGATGCGTCCGCGCCCCGTGTGGCGGCCGTCGTGCCTGGCGATGCCGCGCCGCGTGTGCCGGCGGCGTCGCTCGATGCTCCCGCTCCGCGCCTGCAGGTGGTCGCGGCCGATGCTTCCGCACCTTCTGCACAACCCTGAACGGCCAGCCGTCGATGCGTACCCATCCCACGGACCCGCGCCTGTACCTGGTGGAGCTCACCGACTTCCGGGCGGACCCGCTCCCCCCGCAGGTGGTGGAGCACCTGGAGCCGCTCCGCGCCATCGTCCACTGGGCGATGGACTACCTGTGCAACCCGCACCCGGAGCTGGGGCGCCGGGGGGCCGTGTGCCCCTTCACCACCCCCTCCATCCGGCGCAACCTGTTCTACCTCACCGTCATGCCCGGCGCGGACCTGCGCCAGCAGGACGTGGTGGAGATGGTGCGGACGTACCGCGACTGGTTCCTGGAGATGGAGCCGCACGACCAGCGGTCGGCCCAGTACAAGACCATCACCATCCTCTTCCCCGACATCCCGGAAGAGGCCTGGAGCTCCCTCATCGAGGCCACGCACGAGGAGCTCAAGGCGGAGTACGTGCCGCACGGCATCATGCTCGGCGAGTTCCACCCGGGACCGCCGGACAAGGCCGCCCTGCGCAACCCGGACTTCCGTCCCCTCAAGAGCCCGGTGCCCCTGCTGGGCATTCGCCACATGGTGCCCACCGACTTCGCGTTCCTGCGGGACCGGCGCGACTTCATGGCGGCGTACCTGGCGCGGCACGGAGACAAGATCGACGCCCTCCCGGGCACCATGTCCGCGGAGGTGCGCCAGGTGGCCGCCGACTTCGGCCTGGAGCTGCCCGGCGCGCCCCAGACGGCCCCCGAGGACGAAACCGCCCTCACCACCCTCGGCGCGTGAGCGCGCCGCCGACAGGAGACGCAGCGATGTTCCCCACCCGCATGCCCCGCAGGTACCCGGCCCTGGCCGCCCTCGTGGCCAGCCTGGCCGCCACGGCGCTGGGGGCGCAGACGCCCGCCGCCCCCGCCGCGGCACCCCCGGCGCGCCCGGAGCTTCCCCCCTCGCGGACCTTTACCGCGCTTGCCGCCGCGGACGGGATGAAGATCGATGCGCGCCTGGACGAGGCGGCGTGGGCCACGGCCACGCCCATCGACATCCCGTACGAGTACTTTCCGGGCGACAACACCCCCGCCCCGGTGCAGACGGACTGCCGCATCACGTACAACACGTCGGCCCTGTACGTGGGATGCACGGCGCTGGACGCCAACCCGGGCGCCATCCGGGCCAACCTGACGGACCGCGACGCGGCCCTGCAGGACGACCACATCATCCTGATCGTGGACCCGTTCAACGACCAGCGGCGCGCGTTCCAGTTCCGCGTGAACCCGCTGGGCGTGCAGATGGACGCCACCTACAGCGAGCTGCAAAAGGCCGAGGACTTCTCGTGGGATGCCATCTGGGGCTCCGCGGGGCGCCTGACGCCCGAGGGTTACGTGGTGGAGTTCGCCATCCCCTTCAGCTCCCTGCGCTTTCCGGCCAGCAGCTCCGTGCAGACGTGGGGGCTGATCCTGCAGCGCAGCTATCCGCGCAGCGTGTTCCAGCGGTTCCGGTCGCACCCCACCAACCGCAACGAGGCGTGCCTGCTGTGCCAGAGCGACAAGCTCACGGGTCTGCAGGGCATCCGCCCCCGTCGCGACGTGGAGCTCACGCCCACGCTGACCACCCGCCGCTCGGACCTGCGCACCGACTTTCCCACGGGCAAGCTGGAGAGCGGTGACGTGGACCCGGAGTTCGGCCTCTCGGGGCGCTGGGGCATTACCCCCAACGTCACGCTGAACGCCACGTACAACCCCGACTTCTCGCAGGTGGAGGCCGACGTCGCCCAGCTGGCGGTGAACGAGCGCTTCGCCCTGCAGTACCCGGAGAAGCGGCCGTTCTTCCTGGAGGGCGCGGACTTCTTCCAGACGCCCACGCGCGTGGTGTTCACCCGCTCCATCATCGAGCCCCTGGCGGGCGCCAAGATCTCGGGCAAGGAGGGCGAAAACGCGTTCGGCGCCTTCTTTACCCGCGACCGCAGCACGTCGCTGCTCTTTCCCAGCAACCAGTTCACGGGGTCGGCGCTGCTGCCCGAGGACGTGAGCACGGCGGTGCTGCGCTACCGCCGCGACGTGGGCGGGCGGGGCGCCGTGGGCGTGGTGTACACGGGCCGCCAGGGCGACGAGTACCAGAACCACGTGGGCGGGCTGGACGGCTTCTTTCAGCTGAGCCCCACCAAGTACCTGCGCTTTCAGGCCAGCCGCTCGCAGACGGAGTACCCGGACACGGTCTCCACGCTGTACGCGCAGCCCGAGGGCGGGTTCGGGGGCAACAACTTCTACGCGCAGCTCACGCACGCCAGCCGCAACTGGTTCGCCAGCGTCGACGTGCAGGAAGTGGGCAAGGACTACCGCGCCGACGCGGGCTTCATCACCCGCAGCGACCTGCGCGGCGGCGTGCTGCAGGTGCAGCGCACCCTGTGGGGCCGTCCCGACCTGTGGTACCGCCGCATCGCCCTGTTCGGCTACGCCGAGCGCTTCCAGGACCACGACGGGCGCATGACGGACCTGGGCTTCGCCTTCGTGCCCAGCTACGACGGCCCCCTGCAGACGTTCGTGAGCATGGGCATGGGCTACAACCGGAAGTTCTACCGGGGCGAGACGTACGAGCTGTTCGACGTGCGTCCCACCTTCCAGATCCGGCCCACGCAGCGCCTGTCGTTCTCGATCCAGGGCCGGTTCGGCGAGGACATCGACATCAACAACAACCGCAAGGCCAACATCTTCCAGCTGGCGCCGGGCGTGGACCTGCGCCTGGGCCGCCGGCTCAGCCTGGGGGTGAGCCACACGCTCCGCCGGCTGGACACGCAGGACGACCACCCCACGCAGCCCAGCGAGCGCATCCTCAACGTGGGGCTGTCGCAGGCGCGCGCGCTGTACCACTTCAACGTGCGCACCTTCGTCCGTGCCATCGTGCAGTACCAGGACGTGGACTTCACGCCCACGCTGTTCTCGGTGCCGGTGCCGGCGGAGCAGCGCACGTTCTTCGGGCAGCTGATGTTCGCCTACAAGGTGAACCCGCAGACGGTGGTGTTCGCCGGCTACACGGACGACCGCCTGGGCATCGAGACCATCGACCTGACGCCCACCGGCCGCACGTTCTTCCTCAAGCTGGGCTACAACTGGCAGCCGTGAGGCATGAAGTGCGTGAGTGCGGTAGTGCGTTAGTGCGGTAGTGATTACGACGAGAGGGCCCGCCACGGTGGCGGGCCCTCTCGCGTTTCGGCGAATACCAGATCCACAAAAGATCAGCCTCACGCAGCGTCAGCAG
>DATING010001494.1:0-7621 GCA_035474555.1 Longimicrobium sp.
GTAACTGCCCAACTAGCTCAGCAGGGCATCATGGGGGCGTCGGAGAAAACGCTGCGGAGAGCCTCCAGGAGCGGGAGGTGCTGCTTGCGTATGGTGGAGATGTAGCTGCGGATGCGGCAGAAGACGTCGGCTCCATCCTGACATCGAAAGCCGCCGGAGATCTTCTGCTTGGTCTTGAGCATGCGCAGATCCCGCTCGGCCAGGTTGTTGTCGAAGGGGATCTCGATGTCGTACATGAAGGCCAGAACCAGATCGGCATGTTTCTTCAGCCGCCGTACGAGGTTGTACGCCGAGCTCTGTTTTCGCCTGCCTGCTCGCCCGGTGGGTGGACTGGGCGGGTGGGCGGCCTCGCCCTGGCACAGGAGTGCGTCGTAGCGGGCCCGGTAAGCCTGGATCTGCGCCGGCTCCAGCTGCGCCGCACCGGAAGCCCGCGCCTGCGTGGCGGCTGCCTTGATCTCCAGCAGCAGCTCGCCCGTGCGCGGGGCCCAAGCTGCCTTCGTCTCCTCTTCCACGGCGACCAGGTCGCGCAGCAGGTGCACGTTGCAGAGGGCGTGGCGGCCCGGGTAGCTCAGGTACGAGGTGTACGCGTCGTGGATGCTGACGCCCTCGTAGCCCGGCAGCACTCCCATGGCGTCGATCGCCTTCCGGCCCCGCTTCGCATGCGCGCGGTAGAGCGTCAGCGTAGGCGTGCCCGCGCTGTGCACCCATTGCCGCTTCGAGTCGATCCGCAGCCCCGTCTCGTCGAAGTGCACGCTCGGACTGGACCGCAGGGCTGCATGGATCTGCTGCTCCACGGGCTCCAGGCGTGCATACGCCCGCTTCAGCGTACGGGTCAGCGTGCCCTCCGAGATCGTCTCCCCGAACAGGTCGCCGATCAGCTCGGCCGCCCGGGCGTACGGAAGCAGCTGGTGGACTTGCAGGTAGACGGCGAGCCCCTGCATCCTGGGGCCGTACTGCACCGGATTGTTCACCCCCTGGGGGAACACAGCCCGGGTGGTGTGTCCGCATCCGGGACAGCGTTTGTCATGCACCTGGTGCTCTGCGACATGCAGAGCAAGCGGGGGAATGTCGACGACCTGCCGGCGTTGTGCCAGGCGAGCGTCGACGCCCCGAAGGTCATCTCCGCAATGTGCGCAGCTGCCGGGCACGTGGAGGTGCACGTCATCTGGCTCGTCCACCTGCACGCGCGTGCAGCCGGTGTGGCCGGCTTGGCCACCCGGCTTCTTCCCGCTGGGCTTGCGCAGGCTCTTGGGCGCGCGCCGCCGGAAGGTAGGCTCGTCGCTGGAGGGGGGCTTGTGGCTGTTGTGGCTGTCCTTCGCCAGCCGGGTTTCCAGTTCCCGCACGCGCTCGTTCAGCGCCTGGACCTGGGCCTGGAACTCGGTAATGAGCGACTGCACCAGCGTGACGACCGCGTCGGGACCTGCTTCGTAGAACGAAAGGATCTCCTCGCGTGTCATCAATCGGCTCGGCTCCTTGGGGGCGGGGCGATCCCTTTGTTTATGTCTGACGCAGAATCCGTGCGCAGACCTGGGTAGTTACTTCGCCGCAACAACCACACGAAGTCCGCCTGCGCGGACTCTCCGTCGCGGGCGGGGTGCCTCGCCACCGGCCACGTTGGTGCACGAGCCGGTCTTTCGCAGGTGAAGCCCCGCACGGACGGGCCTATCTTCCGTCCAAGCGAATGAATTCGCCGCAACAACCACACGAAGTCCGCCTGCGCGGACTGTCCGTCCCGGGCGGGATGCCACGCCACCGGCCAGGTTGGTACGGGAGCCGGCTGTTGCAGGTGAAGCCCCACGCAGTTTGTGGGGCTTTCCGCGGTCGTTGCGGCGGCTTTAGCCGCTCAGGCTGGGGTTTCGCCACCTCACCGGAACGTCCCCGGGCTCACGCTGTAGGTCATGTGGTACTTGCCCGTGTCGTCATCGGCGCCCCAGAAGCCGAGCTGCTCGGCCCAGCGCACGTCCTGCAGGCGGCGCCCGCCCAGCGTCAGGAAGCCCGCCGCGCGCGTGGTGACTACGCCCAGCGCGCGCAGGTCCTTCAAGCCACGCAGCACCGTTGCCACGCGCTCCGCCACGATCCGCTTCGCCGAGCCGGGGCCGATGCCGGGGACGCGCACCAGCTCTTCGTACGACGCCGTCTTGATCTCCACGGGAAAGCGCTCGGGGTGCGCCAGGGCCCACGTGGTCTTGGGATCGTTGCCCAGCGGCAGGTTGCCCTTGTCGTCGTACACCACCTCCTCCGCGCCGAACCCGTACTGGCGCACCAGGTAGTCCGCCTGGTACAGCCGCTGCTCGCGGAGCACGGGCGTCTCCGGCATGCTCTCCATGGGCGTGTCGCGGATGGGGCGAAAGGCGCTGAAGTGCGCGTGGTGCACCCCGCCGGCGCGGTACAGCTCCGTCACCTTGCCCAGCAGCGTCCGGTCCGTGTCGGGCGTGGCGCCCACGACGAACTGCATGGTCATCCCCGACGCGCCGCCGGGGCGCAGCGGGTCCACGGGCCGCCCCTCGCGCCGGTGCATCTGCTCGCGGCGCACCATCGTCCGCGCCTGGTTCAGGCTGGTGAGCGACGTCTCCAGGTTCTTTTCCGGCGCGATCTTCACCAGCGAATTGCCGCAGGGCGCCTCCAGGTTCACCGACACGCGGCTGGCCAGCGCCGTCAGCCGCTCGACCTGCGCGGGCTGGCCGCCGGGCACCATCTTCACGTGGATGTATCCCGCGAACCGGTAGCGCCCGCGCAGCAGCTCCAGCACGGCGATCAGGTCATCCATCACCTTCGTGGGCCGGCCGGGAATGCCCGTGGTGATGAACAACCCGCTGCACCAGCCGCGGCGGTGCGCCTCCAGAAAGATCTTGACCAGCTCCTCGGGCTTCAGGAGGGTGCGCGGCATGTCGCGGTCGCGCCGCATGGGGCAGTAGTGGCAGTTGAAGCTGCACGCGTTGGTCATCAGGATGCGCAGCAGCGACACCTTGCCTTTGCCCCCCGCGCGCACGTCGCGGATGTTCAGCGGCCGCAGCGCGCCCACGTCCTTCGTATGGCGCAGCCGCGGCGGCAGCGTGCGGTCCTTTCCGTTGGCCCCGTCGTGGTCGTCGCCCGCCAGCGTGATCAGCAGGTCGAGCTTCTGCTCCAGCGTCATCGTGTCCACGGTGCACTCCCCTTGCTTCGGCATTTGTTCGCTTCCGAATAAAAGCCGAATCACTGCGGAACGCAAGCCTCACGACAACGGCGATCTCACGCGGAGACGCGGAGGCGCGGAGAACAGCAAAAGAAATCTCACCCAGAGGGAACAGAGGGAACAGAGGGAACAGAGGAAAAGCTCGATCGGTTCCTCTGGTACCTCTGTTCCCTCTGGGTGAGACATCAGTGGTTGTGTCTCCCGTGACGCCCAATCAGTTTTCGGGCGGCCCCTCGTCGCTTTCGCGGGCACGGCCGCGGTCGCGGGGCGGGCGGCCAAAGCTGTACGACGCGCTCAGCACGGCCGCGCGCGCGCTCCACCGGCTGCGGCCAATCTGCACGTGCGTGGGGTCGCGCGTGGTGAAGGACGAGCGGTACAGGTCGAACGGGTCCGTCACCATCAGGTTCAGCGTCACGCGGTCCTTCATCAGCTGCTGCCGGATCCCCACGTGCGTCATCAGCGACGACGAGATGCGGCCCTGCGGCACCTCGTAGGCCGGCGTGTAGTTGCCCATCGCCTGGAACGCCAGCTTTTCCGTCACGTTGCCGTTCAGGCTGGCCCGCGCGCTCCACCGCAGGCTCTCGCCCGAGTAGTTGGTCGCCAGGTTGCTGGCGTTGCGGATCTCCCGCGACCCGCTCACGCTGGCGTTGCCGCTGATCCCGCCGATGGGGCGCACGGACACCGTGAGCGACGTGCCGTACGATTCCGTGGAGGCCAGGTTCTCCCACGTGGAGGTGGATACGCCCTGCGCGTCCACCGTGCGGATCTGCGCCCACTCGTCCAGCGTCCGGCGGTAGTACGGCGACAGGCGCACGGTGCCAAAGGTGCGCGTCCAGCTGGCATCCAGGCTCAGCGAGTGCGTGTACGACGGGTCGATGTCCGGGTTGCCCACGTTGCGGTACAGCGGGTCGTTGGAGCGGTTTACGGGGTTCAGCACCCACACCATGGGCCGCCGCACGCGCCGCGAGTACGACAGGCGCAGCTCGCGCCCGCCCCCCATCTCCCAGCGGACGTTGGCGCTGGGGAACAGGCTGAAGAACGAGTTGCGGTACACGCTGTCCGCGCCCTCCACCGTCAGCCGCGTCTCCGCCCCCTCCGCGCGAAGCCCGCCCTGCACGGAGAACGCGCCCAGCTTGCGCGACGCCGTGAAGTAGCCGGAGTGCAGGGTCTCGCGGTATCCGTGGCCCGTCAGCGTGGCGACGCTAGCAACCGTCTCGTCCTCGTCCGCGAACACGTCCAGCACGCGCGCCTCGTCCGTCTCTTCCAGGTCCCAGCGGTAGCCGGCCTCGATGCGGCCGCCCTCGCCAAAGGGGCGCACGTAAAAGGCGCTGAGCTCCGTCTCGGTCTCCCCCTCCTCGTTCTCGTCCAGGGTGAGCTCCACGGGGAGGTCCGTGGGCGATCCGTCCAGCCCCAGCGTGCGGCGGCGGATGCGGCTGCGGTTCTCGGCGTCGCCCGTGCGCCGTTCCACATCCACCGAGAGCTCGTGGTCGTCCCGTCCCTCGGGACCAAAGCGGTGGCGGATCCCCCCGCCCAAGTCGGCGGACAGGCGATAGTTCTCGTTGATCATCCCCCGGTCGTAGCGCAGCGTGGGCGTGCTGTCCGCCGTGAATTGCGTGTACGCCGTCAGCCCGTCCGCGTCAAAGCCGTTGCGCCACATCCCCAGCTGTCCGCGCAGGGTGGATCGCTCCGTCAGCTTCCACTCCGTCGTCAGGTCCAGGTTGCCGGACAGGCCCTCGTGGTCGTTCCACCCGTCCGTCTCCAGCAGGGTGACGGGGTCCGTGACGAGGTTGCGCCGCAGGTTGTAGTTGGAGGTGCGCCGGTCCGAGCGCCGCGCGAAGCCGCCGCCGAAGAACGTCCACCGCCCGCGCTGGTAGGTCAGGCGCCCGCCGCCGCCCGCGTCGCCCTGCGTGCCGCCGTTGACGAACAGGTTGCCGCTGAGCCCCAGGTCCACGTCCTTTTTGAGGACGATGTTCACGATGCCGCCGGAGCCCTCCGCCTCGAAGCGCGCGGAGGGGTTGGGGATGACCTCGATGCGCTCGATGCGGTCCGCCGGGAACTGCTGGAGGAACAGGTCCAGCGACTCGCCCTGCATGGGTGCCGGCCGGCCGTTGATGTGGATCTGCGGCGTCGTCCCCCGCAGCTGCACGCCGCCGGTGGGATTCACCTCCAGCTCCGGGACGCTGCGCAGGACGTCCGTCGCCATTCCGCCGGCCGCCACGGGCATGTCGCGCGTGCTGTAGATGGTGCGGTCCGCCGCGACGACGGCCGTGGCCGCCTGCGTGACGACGCGCACCTCCTCCAGCTGCAGCGTGGCGGAGGCGAGCTCGATGCGCCCCAGATCCGTGCCCTCCGCCGGGACGGCGACGTCCGCGCGGCGGTGCGGGCTGTAGCCCAGGAGCACGGCCTGGAGCGTGTAGCGCCCCGCCGCCACGTTGAAGATGCGGAACCGCCCCGCCGCGTCCGTCGTTCCGCCCACGGCGCGCGTGGAGTCCGCCGCGGAGCGCAGCGTGACGGTGACGGAGGCCAGCGGCCGCCCCGACGGTGCCTCGACCACCGTGCCCGTGACGGTGCCCGCCTGCGCGGACGCGGCCGGCGCGGTAAACAGGGAGAGCAGCGTGGCCAGCAGCCCCGCGCGAAGGATCAGTGAGCGCATTCCGTATCCCGCATGGGGCCGTGCCCCGTGAACGATCGTGGCGATGCCGGCGATGCGGCTGGCTTGCTCCGCGCGAGGCACTCCGCCCGTGACGGACAGTCCGCGCAGGCGGACTTCGTGTAGTCGTTGCGGCGAATTCATTCGCTCGGCTCGATGCCGGAGCGCCGACTCCGTTCGATCAGTCGATGCCGGCGCGTCCGTCCCGCGACGATTATACCCGATTCTCTGATTGATTGTGCATTCATGATTTCAAAGAAGGCCTCACACAGGGGGAAAGAGGCCACGGGGAACGGCAGCAGTAGAACTCACCTGCACAATCAATTTAGCGATCCGGTATTACGGGTACCCGATGGACCCGCAGGCGTGCCGCTCCGTTGGATGCGAAAGATAGCATCACCCGGGCGGCCGATCGCAAGGCATTTCCGGCCGTGCGGTTGGAAGGCTCCAGGAAGCAGCTCGGTTCCGCACGTCCCTCGATCCGCCGCGGGGCACGGGCCCTTGACGCGTTCGCCATGTTGATGGAGCCGCGCGCGCCGATCCGCTCCGTCCGGTGGACGCGATCCTGCGGAAAGGGCGGGGCGGCAGGATGCCGGGCGGGCCCGGCACCATCAACGGGGAAATCGAGGGGAGCAGGATGACGAACGGCAACGGCAGCGTATCCGCCGCGGCGAGCGGCACCTTTCGCATCGGCGGCGAGCTGGAGGTGAACCGGCTGGGATTCGGCGCCATGCGCATCACGGGCAAGGGCGTGTGGGGCCCGCCGGCGGACCACGACGAGTCCATCCGCGTGCTGCGGCGGACGGTGGAGCTGGGCATCAACCTCATCGACACGGCGGATTCGTACGGCCCCAACGTGAGCGAGGAACTGATCGCGGAGGCGCTGCATCCGTATCCCGCCGGGCTGGTGATCGCCACCAAAGCGGGGTTCGACCGCAGCGGGCCGGACGCGTGGGAGGAGAACGGCCGTCCCGAGCACCTGCGCGCCGCCTGCGAGGGGAGCTTGCGCCGGTTGCGGACGGACGTGATCGACCTGTGGCAGCTGCACCGCATTGCCCGCGACGTGCCGGCGGAGGAGCAGTTCGGTGTGATGGCGGACCTGGTGCGCGAGGGCAAGGTGCGCCACCTGGGGCTCAGCGAGGTGACGGTGGAGCAGATCGAGGCCGCGCGCCGCGAGGTGCCCATCGCCACCGTGCAGAACCGCTACAACGTGGCCGACCGCGAGTGGGAGCCCGTGCTGGACTACTGCGAGCGCGAGGGCATCGGCTTCATCCCCTGGTTCCCGCTGGCCGTGGGCAAGCTGGCGGAGCCGGGCGGGCCGCTGGCGGACGCGGCGGAACGGCTGGACGCGGCACCGTCGCAGGTGGCGCTGGCGTGGCTGCTGCGCCGCTCGCCGGTGATGCTGCCCATCCCCGGCACGTCGCGCGTCAAGCACCTGGAGGAGAACGTCGCCGCCGTGTCGCTGGAGCTCTCGGACGAGGACTTCCGGCGCATCGCGGAGAGCGCGTAGGGCAGGGTGGATGATGGTCGCGGGGCGAGTCCGCGCGACCATCATCGAGTGCCGTGGTTTCGTGTGCGGCGGTCAGTCACGAGTTGGCCAGGATTCGGTCGCGGGAGCTCAGGTATCGGCGCGGGCGAGACCAGGGAGCGAATGAATTCGTCGCGGAACGGGCATCCGGTGCGCGCGGGGACCAGAGAGCGAATGAATTCGCCGCTGGAAATTCGCGAAGTCCGCCTTCGCGGACTGCACCGCTTGACTTTTGTGCGTTTTGTCCAGATCGTTGCGGCGCAAGATTTCG
>DATING010001495.1:0-1542 GCA_035474555.1 Longimicrobium sp.
GAGTGTACAGCGTTTGACGAGACTATGGTTGTTTATCTATATTCGTCTTTAAAGGTGTATGATGCACCTCCCTCGTCTCCCCTCCCTACACCGGAGCCTCTCGTGCAACGCATCCGCAACACCGCTCTCCTGGCCGCGCTCGCCCTGCTGGGCGCCTGCCAGGACCAGCCGACCACCTCCGCTCCCGCCGGCGCGCCCGCGCTGGCCCACGCCGCCGGCGCCGAGGGCTATCCCACGCCTGGAGAGCCCGGAAGCGGCTGGGTGCTGGGCCGCGACGGCGAGCCCCTGCGCGTGGACTTCGCGGTCCAGGAAGGCCGCGCCATCTGGCAGGGCGACATCGACCTGGGCCCTGCCGCCTCCATCGCCCGCACGCCCGAGATGCTGCGCCGGCCGGTGGGCGGGCGCCAGGGCGTGATCATCGACGCGCTCGCACGGCGATGGCCCGGAGGGATCGTTCCGTTCGTGATCGACGCCTCTGTCACCGACCAGTGGCGCGTGACCGATGCCATCGCCATGATCGAGGCCGCGACGGACATCGTGGACTTCGTTCCGCGCACCACGCAGGGCGACTACGTGCGCGTGATCAGCTCCACCGGCTGCTCGTCGGCCGTCGGGCGGCAGGGGGGCATTCAGAACCTGAACCTGGCCGCCGCGTGCAGCACGGGGAACACGGCGCACGAGTTCCTGCACGCGCTGGGCATGCACCACGAGCAGAGCCGGTGCGACCGCGGCACCTTCGTGCAGATCAACACGGCCAACATCCAGGCCGGCACCGAGCACAACTTCACGGCGCAGTGCAACGACTACACGGACGTGTTCGCGTACAACGAGGGCTCCATCATGCACTACGGGCCCACGGCCTTTTCCAACAATGGCCAGCCCACCATCGTCTCGCTGCGCGGTCTGGACTGGCAGATGGGGCAGCGCACCGGGTTGGCGGGCACCGACGTATCGACGGTGGACTGGATGTATCCGCGCCCGTTCGGGGTCGGCATCAGCGGCAAGCAGTACGTGGCCAAGCACGAGTCGGCGCCGTACACGGCCACCGTGAACGGCGGCACGGGTCCCTTTACCTACGAGTGGCGCACGCGGCAGAGCGGCCCCAGCACGTCCGGCACCTGGTCGGGGTGGTTCAGCACGGGGAGCTCCAACGTCACCTACGCCTCCATCAACTCGTGCGGGCTGAACACCAACTACCTGGAAGTGCGGGTGACGGACTCCACGAGCCGGCAGGCGACGGGGAGCTACACCATGTACATCACGAACCCCTGCTGACGGCGGGCTGACCGGCTCGCGCGGCTTTCGTCCCGGGAAGGGGTAGCAGGTGCGCTTCCCCGTCCTGGCGAGGCGAGGCCGATCGACAGGGCGGCGTGGATCTCGTACGCGCGCCGCTGGTGTCGGCGGAGGCCGACAGTGTGAAGTTGTAGCCGCGATTTCAACCCGGATCCTGCGTGGAAAAAGCGAGCACCGCTTGGAAGTAGTAGAATGTGAGTCACTTCCGCCAAGAAGCAGACCACACTCTCCTTCACCCAAACGGTGCTC
>DATING010001496.1:0-3725 GCA_035474555.1 Longimicrobium sp.
CTCCGCATGCCGCCGCAGCAGGTCGCCGTCCACCGGCAGCTCCGCCCCGACCGCGCTCACCGTCACCGACGGAGATGTGGAGGATGTCCGACCAGCAACCACGCCCATAAGCCTGTTTCCCCGCAGAAAATCCCAACCGGGACGTAAAACTGCGGGGCCCATGTGCCCCGCAGTATCTGTTGTCTTGCTAGCTCACGTGATTGCCGCCACTCGCTGATCGACCCCGCCTGAGAGGGAGATAGCCTCCCACGCCCCCACCTCGGTACTGAGGCGGGGACGGCGGTCCCATTCCCTCTGGCAGCACGGCCTTTGGTCTGGAGGACTTGAACTGCGCGGTGTCCAAAAACGTGGGGAAATAAATGATAACTGGGCGCTTGTACGTGCGTCAACGCTTCCCGTCAGATTTGGTGCAGTACTTTGTCGCCTTCCAACTCGATGTCGAATAAGGAGCTTTCAAGGAGATGCCCGGTCCCGCCAGGACTGAGGAAAAGAGATCCTGCGTCGACACAAGGGTGGGCACCGGGGCGGGCCGCATGGCACGGGAGAAGGGTTCGCGTGCTACGGCGACCCGGTGCTTTACGATGAGGTAAATCTGACAAATCCGGGGTGAAGAGAGAAGGCCGCGTACAGCATGCCCGCGGTGACCAGCAGCACGTGATCCCTGCTCAGGCGGATGAGGCGCTGCGGACGGCTGCCTCCCGCTCCAGGCCGAATGGGGCGTCCGCCTCCTCGGTCACCACCGCCGGGGAGGGGTGCCCCGGGCCAGGGCTCCAGGGCGCTCTGGATCTCCACGCGCGCGATGCTCGCCCCCAAGGCAGCGATGCGCCCTGGGGCCGAACGCCCGGTGCGGGTTCGGCTGGCGATCCTACGTGAGCTGATGGGGGTCCGGGAAGCGGGCGGGATCGCGGTTGGCGGCCTCTTGGAAGAGGATGACCCTCTGCCCCGCCAAGATCAGGTGGCCCACCCTACTCGCCCGAAAGGTCCGCGTATTCGGTGGAATGGCGCCCGAGTTAGCGGCTGGGCGTCAAGTGGTCACACGCTCGCAGCGACGACCGTCACGCGTCCCGGCACCACGAACCCGTCGGTACGGTTCGCATAGTACCTCCGCTCGGCCTCCTCGCGCGAAAGGAAGCTGGTGTCGGAAAAGCCGAGTGACCGCAGCATCGCCTCGACTTCATCGGGTGTGAAGTAGCTGACCCACGGCTCGCCGACCGACGCGGAACCCTCGGCGAGCGTCGAGGTCACCGCTGCCGCATGTGCGAACGTGAACACGATCCCGCTCCGCTTCGGGAACGACAGCACGGTGCGCAGCGTCGCCTCGATCGCGTCGCGGGTAAGATACATCGTGACGCCGAGCCAGGAGAAGAACGTGGGCTTCGCCGTGTCCACGCCGCAGCGCGCCAGGCCCTCGGCGAGCGTCTCGCGCTCGAAGTCGATGTCGGCAAAGCGCACGTTCGGCGAGATCTCGATGCCCGCCGCGGCAAGTCCCGCGCGCTTCGCCGCCTGGCTGGCCGGGTGATCGACCTCGATGATCGAGAGGGGGTGCGCCCAGGGTGGCTGGCGGTACGCGAAGGTGTCGAGCCCCGCCCCGAGAAGCACGTACTGCTCGACGCCGTCCGCAACGGCGTCCATGAGCGTATCCTCGGCGAATCGGCTCCGCAGGACCACGTGCGAGCGCAGGCCGATGGTGGCCGGCATCTGCAAATCGTCGGCGCGCGCGCGGATCTTCGCCTCGATGTCGCCGCCGAGCAGCCGCGCGGCGACCGTGTCGTTCAACACGGGGGGCTCGCCGTCGATGACGAGGTGTGCCGCCCGCAACACGGCGACCCAGTGCGCGGTGCCGCTCGCCGCGCGCGGCGTGCCTGTCATTTCCGTTTCAGCCTTGAGAATTTGTTGAGGACTTGAACTGCGGTGTCCAAAAAACGTGGGGAATAGACGATAACCCGGCGCTTGCGCTTACGTCAACGCTTTGCGTCAAAATTCGTGCAAATACTTTGTCTCGTTCTGACTTCCTGTCGGATAAGAGCTTGCAGGAAAACAAGCGATCCACTTATAGTTTATTAGTCGCCACAATCTTCCGGTTTGGATCTTCATACGCCCTGCGACAACCTCCCGTTCTGCGATGACACAAAAGGTGCTCGCCGAATTGGATGACCTGGCGTGACGAATCGTTCGTCATGTTGCGGTGCCCCGGTGCCTTATGCGAGGTAAACCGGACGAATCCGGCGGGTGAACGCCGTGCGTACGGCATCGCATTCGGGATGGCTCACGAGGGGAAGCCCGGCAGCCGCTTCATTGCGCGTTGAACGCGATCCGCCTTCAACGAAGCAACGGGAGCAACGTCTCCTTGCGCCAGGGTAGTGGCTCGTCGGCCACCGACGTGCTCGCCACCATCGCGTGCCGTAGCCGACGCCTTCGCCGCCACGCGGGAGCCGGCGTGGATCGCGCGGCTCTCGGCGGCCTCCGGACTCGCTGATGTTCGCCGCCCCCCGACCGGGCGGCACTCTTCGCCAGCGGCGCGGGAGGCGTCCTCCGGGACCTCGGCGGGCCGCTCCCGCCGGTGCGGGTGCTGGGCTTCAACGCCGAGGTGGACCGCGGGTGGAGACGCTGTTCCTTCCCCCATCCAGTACTCCGCCTGGAAGATGGAGGCGTTCGGGCCAGGCTGCGCCGCGTCGCGCAGCAGGACCCGGAGCTGCTGGGACGGGTGGCCACCGCCAGCATGGCATCACCCGGCGTCCCAGGCGCGCCATGCACCTCCTCCTCCGCCAAGCCGGCGTGCTGGGGATGCAGGGGGCACACAGCGGGACCGTAGCCGGCTTTCTCTTTGAGCCCGGGCGCGGCGCCGCCGGGCGGATCGAGCGCGCCCGGGCCGGCCTCGCCGCCTGGGACGCACCGCAGTCGAGAGTTCTCCCCCCGTCGCCCCGCAAGCCGGAGGATGTACCGTGAGCCGCACCCTGATCAGCCCGACCATCGTGGAGGACATGGCGCTCCCGCGCCTGGTCTGGCTGCGCCCCAACCTGGTGGGGATGGCGTTCCCGATCCTGAAGCTCCTCCCCGCGCAGTACATCGTCCGCAAGGCGCGGGAGACCGGCGAGCTGCCGCCGGGGGGCGCCATCGCCGAGACCAGCTCGGGGACCTTCGGGCTGGCGCTGGCGATGGTGGCCGGGCAGCAGGGGCACCCGCTCTCGCTGATCAGCGACCCCACCCTCGAGCCGGGGTTCCGGCGGCGGCTGGAGGACCTGGGCGCCACGGTGCACGTGGTGAGCGACCCGGGGCCGTCGGGGGCGTGGCAGCGGGCGCGGCTGGAGTACCTGGAGGCGCTGCTGGAGGAGAACCCCGGCACCTTTTGCCCCCGCCAGTACAGCAACCCCCAGAACCCGGCCAGCTACGCCCCCTGCGCCGAGCTGCTGGCGCAGGCGGTCGGGGAGGTGGACTGCCTGGTGGGCCCGGTGGGCTCGGGCGGCTCGCT
Source organism: Longimicrobium sp. (assembly GCA_035474555.1). Classification (GTDB taxonomy): domain Bacteria; phylum Gemmatimonadota; class Gemmatimonadetes; order Longimicrobiales; family Longimicrobiaceae; genus Longimicrobium. The sequence goes on from DATING010001496.1 coordinate 3,470, forward strand.
CTGCGGGACCGCCTCGCACCTGCGCCTCCTCTCCCCGGAGCTGGAGGTGATCGCGGTGGACGCCCAGCGGAGCGTGATCTTCGGCCAGTCCGACGCGCGCCGGACGCTCAAGGGGATCGGCAACAGCATCGTCCCCGGAAACGTGGACCACACCGCCGTGGACGTGGTGCACTGGGTGAGCGCCCCCGAGTCCTTTCTCGCCACCCGCCAGCTGCACCGCAAGCACGGCGTTTTCATGGGCCCCACCAGCGGCGCC
>DATING010001497.1:0-6175 GCA_035474555.1 Longimicrobium sp.
CGGGGCCGCAGATGGCGGGCGCAATCGAGTTCGGCGTGACGGTGCGCGGGCGCGGCGGGCACGGCGCCATGCCGCACGAGACCATCGACGCGCTGCACGCCGCCAGTCAGGTGGTGGTCGCGCTGCAGAGCGTCGTTTCGCGCACGGTGCCGCCGCTGGAGCCGGCCGTCGTCACGGTGGCGTCCCTGCACGCGGGCGCCGCGCACAACGTGATCGCCGAGACGGCCGTGATGCGCGGCACCGTGCGCGCCTTCGATCCCGCGCTGCTCGCGGATTTGCCCAAACGCGTGGAACGCGTGATCGCCGGCGTGTGCGCGGCCATGGGCGCGGAGTACGAGTTCACGCACCGCGTGGAGGGCCCGCCCACCGTCAACGATCCACGCATCGCCGAGATCGTGCGCCGCGAGGCCGTGCGGCTGGTGGGCGCGGACCGCGTGCGCACCGATCCGGACGTGCGGACGATGGCGGCGGAGGACTTTGGCGACGTGCTGGCGCGGGTGCCAGGGTGCTACTTCTTCGTCGGCGGGCGCAGCGAGGCCAGGGGGATGACGCACCCCCACCACTCGCCCCGCTTCGACCTGTGCGAGGACTGCATGCCCGTGGCCGTTGACGTGCTCGAAGCCTCCGCCCGCGCCTTCCTGGCCGGCGCGTAGGCCGCGCTCAGTCGGGAATCGGCGGGGCGCCTCCCCGGGATTGGGGGCGCCCACGGGACGATTTTTATTGTGCATGCGTGTATTTAAAGACAATATGATGGAGTCAATGCCGGCGCCCGCCGTCCCATTTTGGGCGCTCGTCCATCCCCTCCCACCCGAGACGACGATGAAGAAGCTGAAGCTGGACCTGGGGGCGCTGAAGGTGGATACGTTCGATGCCACGGCGCCGGTGGAACTGCACGGCACCGTGCGGGCGCTCGGGGATTCGGAAGGCGCGTCGTACGACTACTGGTGCCCGTCGCTCTGGCCCAGCGACTGCTGCACGGCCGACGCCACCTGTCCCGCCTCGTGCAACGCGACCTGTGGAGCATCGTGCGGCACCTGCGGCTGGTCGTGCCCGGACTACCAGACCTGCGGGCACACCGAGCCGAACGTCTGCCCGTACTGATCCCGGAACGGCACATACGAGAGCGGGGCCGCGGATGATGATGATCCGCGACCCCGCTCGTTTCATCCCGGGTGCTGGCGATTGCTAGCCCGGCCAGTCGCCGCCGAGCTCCACCTCGCACAGTTCCGACGGGCGATCGGGATCGTCGCGGTCCACGATGAGGTACAGCGTGCCGGGCCGCGACCCGCGCGCGACGCCCTCCACCTTGCCGTCGAAGCGCCCGCCGTCCGCGTCCCGCAGCTCCGTCCAGCGCGCCTCCCCGTCCGCGCCGATCACCCCCAGCGCGGAGCCGGCGACCGGCCCGTCATCCACCGCGTTGGGCGAAGCCTCCGCCGTGGCCGTGTAGACGAGCGCATCGCCGAACACGGCCGCGTCGGTAAAGGTCAGCCGGGAGCCCTCGATCTCCCCCAGGTCGTACTGGAGGATGGATTCGGGGCCGGGCGGCGGATGCGCGCCGGGGCCGTCCAGGTACGCCAGCAGCGCCGCCCCGTCGATCTCGCAGGTGGCGTCCACGGGCTGGCGTCCGTCCGTCGCCGCGCCGTTGCCCCGGTTCAGCAGCAGGATGCGCCCGCCGCGCCACACCGCGCCCTCCACGTTCAGCTCGCTTCCGCTGAACTCGCCCGCGTCCCGCAGCCGCGCGTAAAAGGTGATGGCCTCGCGCAGCTCCACGTGCGGGTGCGGCGCGTCCGCGGCGGCCATCCGCAGCACCCGCTCGCGCCGGGACGACGAGCCGGAGCCGAACGCCAGCAGCATCTCGCCCCCCTGCGGGTCCGGGATGGCGGTGCACGCCTCCAGGTCCAGCTTGAAGCGCTTGTTGCCCCGCACGTCGTCGAACTGGCGCAGGCCTCCCTCGCCGGCGGGCAGGGGCACGGGATGCACGTGCCCCGACGCGGGGTCGATGCGCGCGACGAAGTTGGCGTCGTCCTGGATGGCTACGAGCGTGCCGCCCACCCACGCCAGCCCGCTCCCGGCGCGCACGTGCGCGGGCCGGTCCAGCGCCGCGTCCGCGCCCGCCGCGTACTCCAGCGGCACGGCCCGGAGGATGCGCGCCCCCAGCCCCTCGTCGCGCCGCGCGACGATCTTCCGCACCGTCACGGCGCCCCGGGGGTTCGTGGGGCCACGGGGGCCGCCGGCGCCGGCACGAAGACGACGTAGTCGCCGCGGCCAGCGTGCGCCGCGGGGTCGGCCGTGGCCGGATCGGGCACGGGCACCACGGCCACGACGGCGATGCGCGCGTCCGGCAGCCGCCGCGCCAGTCGTTCCACGGTGCCGAGGCGATGGTCGCTGTGAAAGGCGCCGTTGTAGTGCACCACCTTCCACCCCGGCCACGCCTGCCGCGCCCGGACGATGGATTCCGCCATCGTCTCGTCCTTGATGCACTGCGCCTGGTAAAAGCGCACGAGCATGGCCCGTGACGCCGCCGTGTCCGCCGCGGCGCCGTGCCCGCCCATCCCGCCCATCGCCTCGCCGAAGCGGCGAAAGTACTCGCCCTCCGGCGCGCACGACCGTTGCGCCGCGAACCAGCGCCGGTGCGCGTCCGGCAGGGTGTCCAGCGCCGCCAGCCCGCCGCGGGAGACGGCGGAGGCGAGCGGGCGGGGGACGTTGGCCGCCAGCACGGGCCAGCGCCGCGCGGCGGCCGCCTGCACCAGCGGCCGGTAGTCCGCGTCGTAGTTGCTCCACGGCCGCGACCCCACCCGGAACGCCGAGTCCGCCACGTGGCCGATCACGTGCTCGTCCAGCAGCGGCTGCACGTCGCGCTCGAACATCTCCAGCGAGACGATGAGAGTGCGCGCGCGCCGGCCCAGCGCCTCCAGCAGCGCGGCCTCGAAGCGGTGCGTTGCCGGGTCGTCGTGCTGCTCGCCGACGAACACCACGTCGTAGCGCGCGAGCGCATCCGCCATCGCCCCGGCCTCCACCCACGCTGACGCGCCCGCGTCCCACGCGCGCGCCTCCGGAACCTGCGCCGCGAGCGGGCGGGCGACGGTGAGTCCAAGGAACGCGAGGAGGAGAAGGGAACACGTACGGCGTGCCCCGCGCACCTCATCCCCCGGGCGGATCGGGATCGCCACGATGGCCGAGGGTGCGCGTTTCATTGCGCGATGAGGGGGTTTGATCCAGGTGCTCAAGCGTCGGATTGGTTGTTCGCGTTGGGATCGGGAACGCGGACTACACGCTCCGGGTTCTGGCGATCCAGCTCCACGTAGTATTCGAGCACCTTTCGCCAGTCGTTCCCGTGCTCGGCCATGATCTCCCTGCGTGCCTCGTCGATCTCGTCCAGAAGCGGATCCGGCGGCCACACACCGTGCTCGGCGTGATACTGCGTAGCACGTTCGACGTACTCCCGGCGCTCTCGACCGAGTTCGGCGACCGTACGCGGGTCCATCGCTTCCGCACCGTGATCAGGATCTGGCTGTCCTGGCCTCATAAGCTTCCTCCATCAGCTCCCGCGATGATGCGATTCGGGAAAGAGTCGTCCTCAGCAGCGGCAGATTTGCCCGGCGGGTCGGGCTTCTGTGCTCCAGCTTCGCGCTGGCGGCGCTGCTCATCCAGCTCCCCGTATCAGGCGAGCACCTTTCGCCAGTCATTGCCGTGCTCGGCCATGATCTGGCGGCGCATGTCATCCACCTCATCCAGAAGTGGATCTGGCGGCCACACACCGTGCTGCGCGTGGTACTGCCTTGCGAGTTCAATGTCGTCCGCAGCGGACTTCAAATGATCCGTGGCGTGCTCGTGGGTACTTCGCCGATGCATCTCATCCCACTCGTCCGAGAATCGTTCGATGGGGTGCTCCATCAGGCAACGGATTGGCCCTGCTCGGCCGGCTCGGCACAGTCGGGACGAGCCTGTCGCTGCTTGCCGACTTCTACATAGTGATCGAGCACCTTTTCCCAGTCGTTGCCGTGCTCCGCCATGATCCGCCGGCGCATCTCATCCACCTCTTCGAGGATGGGATCTATGCCTCGCTTCTTCATACGTCACCTCCCAGAAGGATGCCCGGGGACACGATCACCGGAATGAAAAGTCCAAGCTCTCGGTTGACGCGTCTGATACGTTCCAATTTGGTACGGTTCGCCAGGTGGCGGTAGTTCCACGTCACGAGCAGATCGCATTCATCGTGCGAGGCGAGCGCAAGATGCAAGGCATCGCCCAGTGGATCAGCGGGCATGAGCTTCTGCTGGATGTAGATCCGCGCCGTCGCCCGCACCGTCTCGTCAGCCTCGAGAACGGGCAGGCCCTCGAGGAGTGCCAAACGCCACTCCACATAATCCGACCGGCCCTGGGCCAGTTCGTCCAGCACGGCGCGGCTGGTCACGAGTTCGCAGGAGGTGACGGCCTTGTCCCACCACCTGCGTGTCGTCCGAGACAAGGTGGCTGCCTCCGGGTTCTTACGACCCGTGTAGTACGCGCTGGGGATGGTCGTCTCGACGTAGACGCGCGGCTTCGGATTCGGCATGCGAGCGAAGCTATCAGCGCGGCGTGGAACCCTGTAAGCCCGCGTGCGAACACGGCCAGCAGCCGAACGGACGTGTCGTCCCGTGTCGGGATTCGTATCGATTGCCCGTTTGACGGCGTTTTAGCAAGACGGCGCCCTCTGGCGTCGTGACCCGGTCCAGCAAGGGAACAAGGGGAATGGCTGCCGCGCGCAAATGCTTGTATCTTTGCGCCGCGCGTATTCCCTGCCTCCCGCGCATCCCCATCCACCACCCCTGACGGTCTCCAACAAGATGCTCAGGCGCATCGCATTATCCCTGCTCGCCGTGCCGCTGCTGGCGCTCGCCGCCCCGCTGGCGGCCCAGGCGCCCCACGACTACGCCTTTGCCGATTCCGTGAGCCGGGCCGCGCCGGAGAGCGCCAGCCGCAGCGTGGCGGCCCTCGGCGCGTACTTTCGCGACGCGCTGCCCGCCGAACGCGACCGGGCGCGGGGCATCTACCGCTGGGTCACGGACAACATCGCGTACGACATCGGGCTGTACCTGCGCGGCGGATTCCTGATGCCGCCGTCGCAGGATCCCACATCCCTGCTGCGCACGCGCAAGGGCGTGTGCGAGGGCTACTCCGCGCTCTTCGGGGCCGTCTCCATGGCGGCGGGGCTGGAGGCGGTGGTCGTCCTTGGCCAGGCCAAGGCGCTCAGCACGGACCCGCGGCGCCCCTATCGTACCCAGAAGCACGCCTGGAACGCCGTGAAGGTGGATGGCCGGTGGGCGCTGCTGGACGCCACCTGGGGCGCGGGAGACATCAACCTGGCGCAGCGCCGGTTCGAGCGCCGGCCACGCGACTTCTTCTTCGACACGCCGCCGGCCAAGTTCATCTGGTCGCACCGGGCAGACGAGGAGCGGTGGCAGATGCTGGAGCAGCCGCTTTCCGCGCGCGAGTTCGAGCAGCTTCCGTTCACGCACCGTGACTTCTGGGAGCTGGGCTTTCCCGCGCAGCTGGTGTTCGACGCGGTGCGGCAGGAGGGCTTCGCGGGGTTCGCGGGCGTGTTCACGGCCGCGGGCCACCCGGTGGAGATCATGGATGCGCCGCTCAACCGCACGCTGGTGCCGGGCCAGGCGCACACGCTGCGGCTGCGCGCCCCGGGCGCCGATTCGGTGATCGCGGTGAGCGGCAGCAGCTGGCAGTACCTGCGGCAGGAGGGCGACACGTGGGTGGGCACCGCGGCCCTGGCGGATCGCGAGATGGTGGTGATGGTGCGCTACCCCGACATTCCCGCCGGCGCCATCGTGCTGCGCTACGAGAGCAGCACGCCGGCGAACAGCCGGGACCGGGCCCGCGATCGATAGGACGCCTGTCCGAGCGAATCCGCACTTTCTCTCGCCCATCCGCGCGGTCTACGGGATGCCGCCGATCCGTGCGGCATCCAGGGCGTCATCCGGGCGTCCGGCGTGGGCACGCTCTTACGGATCGCGATCATGTGGATGATGTGCCAGGACACAGATCCGCCTCCACCGCATCGATCCAGCGGGATCGGCCTCTTCCAAAAAACGCGGATGGCCGTCCCCGCGCCGGCAGCAGCCTCTCTGCCAAGGATCTCTGGCATCCTGCCGCTCGCCGTCCGATCCGCGTCCGGCCATCA
>DATING010001498.1:0-3984 GCA_035474555.1 Longimicrobium sp.
TACCGGCGGCCCGTCGAGAGCGTCCCCAAATTGTTGCGTGTTCTGTCTTCCGCGGTTAATTATGAAACGAATGGTTTCCCGACGCCGCGGGACCAGCGATCCACGGACCGATCCACCCCGTCCCCGATGTCTGCAGACGCCCTGATGTCCGCGCTGGACCAAGCGAAGCCGGTCCACGCCCGGTGGTCGGAGGTGAACCGCCAGTTCCTGGAGTTCGTTGCCGCCAACCCGGAGTGCCTGGACCGGGCCAGCTACACCGTCATCAGCCAGGCGCCCGGCCTGCAGACGTACGCGTCGGTGCAGCCATGGCCGCTCTTCTTCGAGCCGCAGCGGGTGCGGGAGCTGGCGGAGATGGCGGTGGGGATCGACGGGCTGGTCAAGGCGGCCGTCGGGCGCTTCCTGCAGAAGGACGTCCACACCATCGCGGACTACTACCACACAGCGCCGCCGATGGACGGCTCCCCGGGGACGTCGGGCATGGTCACGGAGAAATCCGTCCCCTTCCTGGTGGCGGAGCCCACCGGCGTGGCCGGCGCGTTCTCGCGCGGCGACTACCTGGAGACGCCGGAGGGGCTCAAGCTGATGGAGTTCAACTCCAGCGGCTTTCTCGGCGGGCTGACGATCGACCACCTCTGCGAGCGCTACCTGGAGTCCGCGCCCACTGCCCGTTTCCTGGACCAGGTGAACCGGCGCGCCCGGCCGATGGGGCAACGCCGCGCCATGCTCCGCCACGTGGTGGAGGACACCCGGCGGTTGGGCGTGTGGACGGAAGGCGTCTTCAACGTGGCGCTCGTCATCTACCCGAACCGGCCCACGATCATCGCCGAGTTCGACGAGGCGGAGTACACGCGCGAGCTGCGCGCCGCCCTGATGGAGGCCGGGCACGCCCCGCGCGGCCGGGTGATGCTGTGCTCGCTGGAGGAGCTCTCCGTCAGCCCGAAAGGCGTGACGCTGGCCGGCGCGCCGGTGCACGCGGTGATCGAGCAGCACGACGGCAGCGGCGACGTCTCGCCCGTGTTCCGTGCCTTCAAGGCGAGGCGCGTGAACCTGTTCAGCGGCCCCATCAAGTCGATCCTGAGCGACAAGCGCAACATGGCCCTGGCCTCCGAGCACGCCGACTCCGCCGACTTCACCGCCGCCGAGCGCGCGCTGATCGAGCGGCACTTCGCGTGGACGCGCCGGGTGCTGCCGTCCCGGACCACCTTTCGCGGGCGCCCGCTGCGCCTTCCCGACGACCTGCCCGCCGGCCGCGACGACTTCGTGCTGAAGAAGGGGTGGTCGAACCGGGGCGACGGCGTGGTGGTGGGTCGCATTCGCACACCGGACGAGTGGGAGCAGGCCGTCGCCCGGGCGGTGCGCGAAGGGGACTGGGTGGTGCAGGAGCGGCTGGAGCCGGTGACCTACTGCTTCCACGACGCCCACGCCGGCGCCGTGCCGCACGAGGTGGTGTGGGGGCTGTTCGCGTTCGGCGAGCACTTCGGCGGCGTGCACCTGACCATGCAGCCCGCTGGGCACGGCACCGGCGTGGTCAACCCCAACCAGGGCGCCGCGCTCGGTGCCGGGCTGGCGCTGGTGGATTGACCGGCGCATCCCGGCCTCCTGCCGGCAGCGGAGACCGGGTCCGAATCGACGAACGCGCCTGCGTCGGCAAGACGCATTGCGCAAGGCCGGTTCCGCCGGAAAGGCCAGTCCCGGCGGCCAGCCCATTCATCCCAGGACGATCGATGCCGTCCGAAAGGTCCAGCATCTCCGCGTCATGCGGGAATGGATGCGCACGGTACGACGTCGCCACCCCGGAGGCCGGGTTTCAGACTCGGCTCCGTTCCCTGCCCCGGTCCATCCGATGCTGAACACCGCCATCGCTTCGGGGGTCGTCCGGGCGCTGCTTTGCTTCGAGATCCCATCCGCTGCCCAGGAGGCGGTGCTTCCCTCCCAGCGGTGGCCTGGACGGGCCTGCCCACCCAGCAACGCGGAAACCCCCATCCCGTGAATCATCCATGATCGCAGCAGTCCTCGTACTCGCCGCCGCGGCGGTCTCCGCGCCGCCCGCGGACTCGGTCCGCGTGCTGGGCGCGCATCGCGTGGCGGCCGGCGAGCAGGCCCCCGTGGTAGACGGCCGCCTGGGCGACGCGGTGTGGGCCGCCGCCCCCGTGGCCAGCGACTTCGTGCAGCAGCGGCCCAACGTGGGCCAGCCCGCGTCGCAGCGCACCGAGGCGCGGGTGGTGTACGACGCCGAGGCGGTGTACGTGGCGATCCGCGCCTTTGACACCGCGCCGGACAGCATCGCCGCGCAGCTGGGCCGCCGCGACGTCGTGGGGCTGGTGAGCGACTACGTGCAGGTGATGCTGGACGGCTACAACGACCGCCGCACGGCGTTCCGTTTCGCGGTTTCGCCGCGCGGCGTAAAGCGCGACGCGTTCCCCTACGACGACACCTCCGAGGACGCCTCCTGGGACGGGGTGTGGCAGGCGGAGACGTCGGTGGACTCGGCCGGGTGGTCGGCGGAGTTCCGCATCCCCTTCAGCCAGCTGCGCTACCGCCGAAGTGCCGGCGAGCAGACGTGGGGGATCAACGTGATTCGCGACCTGGCCCGCAAGGAGGAGCGCTCGTACTGGAACCCCATGCCCCCCACCCAGAGCGGCTTCGTGTCGCGCTTCGGCACGCTGACGGGAATGCGCGGGCTGAGCAGCCCGCGCCGCCTGGAACTGCTGCCGTACACGCTGGGCCGCGTGACCGCCGACGGCCAGGTGCGCGACGGCGATCCGTTCCGCTCGCCCACGGAGCCGTCCATGTCGGTGGGGGCGGACGTCAAGTACGGGCTCACCAGCAGCCTGACCCTGACGGCCACCATCAACCCCGACTTCGGGCAGGTGGAGGCGGATCCCAGCCGGGTGAACCTGTCGGCGTTCGAAGTGAAGTTCGACGAGCGGCGGCCGTTCTTCGTGGAAGGGGTGGACGTCTTCAACTTTGGCCTGGGCGGCGGCGAGGCGCTGTTCTACTCGCGGCGCATCGGCCGGCAGCCGCAGGGCGGAGTGGGCGTGACGACCGAGTACGTGGACGCGCCCACCAACACCACCATCCTGGGCGCCGCCAAGCTCACCGGCCGCACGTCCAGCGGGTGGACGGTGGGGGTGCTCAACGCCGTCACGGCCGAGGAGCGCACGCGCTACGTGCTGCCCGGCGTGCAGAGGGTGGAGCAGAGGGTAACGGAGCCGCTGACCAACTACGGCGTGGGCCGGGTGCGCCGTGACTTTCGCCGCGGGCTCACCTCGGTGGGTGCCATCGTCACCAGCGTGCACCGGCGGCTGGAGGGTACCGAGGGGCTGGACTTCCTTCCCGGCTCCGCCTACGCGGGCGGCATGGACTGGCGGCACCGCTTCAGCAACGCCGCCTGGCAGTTCAATGGGTTCCTGCTGCAGAGCTCCGTGCGGGGCGACACGCTGGCCATCCAGCGCCTGCAGCGCAGCGCAGCCCGGTTCTTCCAGCGCCCGGACGCGGACCACGTGGCGTACGATCCGCTCCGCACCGCGCTGAACGGATCGGCGGGGCTCATCGCGCTCAACAAGATCGCGGGCACCTGGCAGGGCGGATCGGAGCTCACCTACCGCTCTCCGGGGTTCGAGATCAACGACACCGGCTTTCTGAACAGCGCCGACCGCGTGACCTGGGAAGCGTCCGCGGAATACAACCGCTTTCGGCCCATCGGGGCGTTCCGCAGCTGGAACGTGGAGCACAGCCACGTCGTCGGGTGGAGCACCGACGGCGACCGGACCAGCTATCGCACCAGCGTGGAGGGCAACTTCACGCTCAAGAGCCTGTGGAGCGGCTACGGGGGCGTGACGCGGAACGCCGAGGGGCTGTCGGTGTCGCAGCTGCGCGGCGGGCCGGCCATCGTGACCCCGCCCAGCTTCGAGGTGGAGGGCGGGTTCTCCAGCGACCGGCGCAAGCGCGTGTCGTACGGCGTGGACCTGAACGCCTGGAACG
>DATING010001499.1:0-5334 GCA_035474555.1 Longimicrobium sp.
GGCCGCCCGCCGGATCTGATCTTTGAGCCCGAAGTCGGCCCGGAACGGCCCCTGATTGGTGACCCGATAGATGCCAAGCGATAGTTCCTTAGACTTCTTCCAGACCGCCAGCTCTTCAAAACGCGCGACTTTCATCAGCCCTCCTTCGTTGGGGTGGGCTGTCCAGCTTAATACATGCCCGCGGAGTGCGCACGTAGTTCACTTTCGCACTTTCGCACTTTCGCACTTTCGCACTTGATGTCCGACGCCCTCGCCATCGTCGGCCCTACCGCCAGCGGGAAGACCGCGCTCTCCATCGAGGTGGCGCGGCGGCTGGACGGCGAGATCATCTCCATGGACTCGCGGTCGGTGTTCCGCGGGATGGATATCGGCACGGCCAAGCCCACGCCGGAGGAGCAGGGCGGAATCCCGCACTGGGGCATCGACCTGGCGGAGCCGTCGGAGCGCTTCAACGCGGCGCGCTGGGCAGACTACGCGCGCGAAAAGATCGCCGAGATCCGCGGCCGCAGGCGCGTGCCCATGCTGGTGGGCGGCACGGGCTTCTTTCTCCGCGCGCTCACGCATCCCATCTTCCAGGAGCCGGAGCTGGACGCGGACCGTCGCAAGCGCCTGCACGCCTGGATGGACCGGCAGACGGACGAGGAGCTGCACCGCTGGGTCGCCGCCCTGGATCCCGAGAGCGGGGAGAAGCTGCGCGGCTGGGGCGGCCGGCAGCGGCTGATGCGCGCGCTGGAGGTGCCGTTGCTCACGGGACGCACGCTGCCGTGGTGGCACCAGAACGCGCCGCCCGTGGATCCGCCCGTGCCCGTGCTGCCGTTCGTGCTCCAGGTGCCCAGGGAGCGGCTGTTCCCCGCCATCGACCGGCGGGTGACGGAGATGGTGGACGGTGGGCTTCTGGACGAGGTGCGCGGGCTCGTCGAGAAATACGGCGAGAGCGCGCCGGGGCTCAACGCCCACGCGTACATCGAGCTGTTCCCGTACTTCCGGGGCGAGCGCACGCTGGACGAGGCGCTGGACCTGGCGCGCAAGAACACGCGCGACTACACCAAGCGCCAGCTCACCTGGTTCCGCACCAAGCTCCCCGATGGCGCCGTCTGGTTCGACGCGACCCGCCCCCGCGCGGAGCTGGCGGAGGAGATCGTGACCGCGTGGCGGCAGCAGGCGGACTCCGGCGCCGACGGCGAATGAATTCGCGGCAATGACCCCGCGATGTCGGCCTGCGCCGACCGCTCGTGCCGCGATCGGGTGAGTGCACCGGAGCGCAGTTCAAGCAGTTGAAGCCCCGTTCGGCGAGCGCAGCGAGCCGAGACGGGGCTTACCGCTGTCCCAGCGGCGGCTTTAGCCGCTCAGGACGGGAGGGCGCTACGATGACGGAATCCCGCCGCTCCGGACGGATCGCCGCCATCGCGACGGCACCGCCCGCCGCTCCGGACGGGTGGACGTCATCGCGACGGATCTCCCGCCCGCCGCTCCGGACGGGTGCTCGCCATCGCGACGGAACCCCGCCCGCCGCTCCGGACGGGTGGGCCGGCTACGGGTCTGGTTCGCCGCTTGGGACGGAATCCATCGCCCGTCTGGACCGGGAAGTCGGCCGCCGTTCCGAAGCTGCGGGTTGCCGTTCGCGGCGCGCCGGTGTATTGGTGCGGGCGACACCCTGCGCGCTCCGCCGGGTACTGGCAGGCGACCCGGCACTTGGAACTTGGTACCTGGCACTTGGAACTCGGTCCGCGATGAAGATCGGCATCACCTGCTATCCCACGTACGGCGGCTCCGGCGCCATCGCCACGGAGCTGGGCATCGAGCTGGCGCAGCGCGGGCACGAGATCCACTTCATCTCGTACGCGCAGCCGTTCCGCCTGCCGCACTTCATGGAGCGCGTGTACTTCCACGAGGTGGAGACCACGCGCTATCCCCTCTTCGAGCACAACAACTACTCGCTGTCGCTGGCGGCCATGATGCACGAGGTGGCCATCCGCGCCAAGCTGGACCTGCTGCACGTGCACTACGCCATCCCCCATGCGACGTCGGCCTGGATCGCGCGGGAGATGCTGGGCGACAAGCATCCGCTCAAGATCGTCACCACGCTGCACGGCACCGACATCACGCTCGTGGGGCAGGAGCGCAGCTACTTCGACATCACCCGCTTCTCCATCCAGAAGTCCGACGGCATCACCGCCGTCTCCGACTACCTGAAGCAGGAGACGGTGGACCGCTTCAACGTGCCGGGCGAGAGCATCGAGGTCATCCACAACTTCGTGGAGCCCGGGCTGTACGACCGCGCGGCCTACAAGTGCCACAAGGACGCCTTTCTGCCGCCGGGAGAGATGCTGGTGATGCACGTCTCCAACTTCCGCCCCGTCAAGCGGATCGCGGACGTGGTGCGCATCTTTGCCCGTATCCACAAGCAGGTGCCGTCCAAGCTCGTCTTCGTGGGCGACGGTCCCGAGCGGCCGGTCGCGACGGCCGAGGCGGACGCGCTGGGGATCACGGACCGCGTCATCTTCCTGGGCAAGCAGGACTCCGTGGCCGAGCTGCTGGCGTGCGCGGATCTCCTCCTCCTCCCCTCCGCCTCGGAGTCGTTCGGCCTGGTGGCGCTGGAGGCGATGGCGAGCGGCGTTCCCGTCGTGGCCTCGCGCGCGGGCGGCGTTCCCGAGGTGGTGGAGGACGGCGTGACGGGGCACCTGGGTGAGATCGGCGACGTGGAGGCCATGGCGGACGCGGGGATCTCCATCCTCTCCGACGACAAGAAGTGGGTGCGGATGAGCGTCGCCGCGCGAAAGGTGGCCACGGAGCGCTTTGGGTCGGACGTGATCGTGCCGCAATACGAAGCCTATTACGAGCGCGTGCTGGCGGGCGAGGCCCAGGCGGCCGGCGAGCCGCTGATGGCCGCGGGGGGAGACGACTGATGCTTACGCGCGATGCCATCTCGCTGATCGATGCGGCCCTGGACGAGGACGTGGGCCCGGGCGACTTCACCACCCTGTGGACCGTGCCGGCGGACCGGCGGGCGGAGGCGCGCATCGTCGCCAAAGCGTCCGGGGTGATCGCGGGCTCCGAGATCGCGGCGGAGGTGTTTCGCCGCGTGGACGCGTCCCTGGAGATCGTGGTGGATGTGCCCGACGGCACGGCCGTGGAGCCCGGCGACCTGGCCATGACCGTCCGCGGCTCGGCGCGCTCCATCCTCACGGCGGAGCGGACGGCCCTCAACTTCATGCAGCGATTGTCCGGCGTGGCGACGGTCACGCGGCGGTACATGCGCGCGGTGGAGGGCACGGGCGCGCGGGTGATCGACACGCGCAAGACCACGCCGGGGATGCGCCGGCTGGAAAAGGCGGCCGTGCGGGCGGGCGGCGGCGCCAACCACCGCGTGGGCCTGCACGACATGGTGATGATCAAGGACAACCACATCGCCGCGGCGGGGGGGATCACGGCGGCGGTGGAGGCGGTCCGGCGCGAGAACGACCGCGGCCTGCGCGTGGAGGTGGAGACGACGGGGCTGGAGGAGGTGCGCGAGGCGCTGGCGGCCGGCGCGGACCGCATCATGTTCGACAACATGCCGCCGGACTTGATCCGCGAGGCCGTCGCGCTCGTGGCCGCCGCCGATCCGCGGCCGGAGACGGAGGCGTCCGGCGGCATCACGCTGGACACCATCGGCGACTTCGCGCGGGCGGGGGTGGACTTCATCTCCGTGGGCGCGCTCACGCACTCGGCGCCGGCGCTGGACCTGTCGCTGCAGCTGCGCGCGCTGGCGTGACGGACGTCTTCGCGGACCGCTGGGAGGGCGTGGCCGCGGAGGAGCTGGCCGCGCGCTGGGGGCTTCCGTCCGTGCACCTGTTCGCCCGCGTCCGCTCCACCAACGACGCCGCGCGCGGGCTCGCGGACGGCGGCGCCCCGCACGGCACGCTCGTGCTGGCGGAGGAGCAGACGGCCGGGCGGGGGCGCAGCGGGCGCGCGTGGGCCTCGCCGCCGGGGGTGGGGGTGTGGATGTCGATGGTGGCTCGTCCCGCCGCGCTCCCCGCGCCCGGCCTGCTCCCCATCCTCGTCGGCCTGGCGGCGGCGGAGGCGGTCGACGGGTTCGTGCGCCCGGCGGCGACGCAGGTAAAGTGGCCCAACGACCTGCAGCTGGCCGGGCGCAAGGTCGCCGGCATCCTGTGCGAGGGGAGCTGGGACGGCGCGCGTCCCGGCGCCGTGGTGGTGGGCATCGGGCTGAACGTGCTGCACACGCCGGACGACTTTCCGGAGGAGGTGCGCGAGACGGCGACGTCGCTGCGCATCGTCGCGGGATGGGAGCCGCCGCGCGCGGAGGTGGCGGGCGCCGTCGCGGGGGCCGTGGCGCGCGCGCTGGCCCGGCCTCCGGGGCAGCTGACGGGCGCGCTGCTGGATGCGCTGCGCCGCCGCGATGCGCTGGAAGGCCGCCCCATCCGCGTGACCGGCGCCACGGAGACGGCGGGCACCGCGATGGGGGTGAGCCCCGCCGGCGCCCTGCTCGTCCGCACGCACGAAGGCCGCCTGCAGACCGTGACCTCGGGCACCGTGCGGATCGCGCCATCCTGAACGCCTCCATCTGCAATCGAAAGGAGCGGCAGACGGCGCCTCCGAGCATCTCGTGGTGCGTTTCTTCAGTCGTGGTGTAGAAATGGTACTGTTCCGCAGATGACCCATTTTGGACGGACTTGACGGCTCCGCCCGATTGATGCATCGTTGATGCGTAGCCGTTTCCCCGACGAATGGTGAACTATGGCAACACGACTCGAGAGGATGCGCGTCGCTCCGATCTGGAGGGCAGGTCTCCGGCGGGGACGAGAGCGAAACGAGACCACGCTCCTCCTGCAGCGCTCCCCCCTGATGCAGGAAAGATTGCACCGGATCAACCAGCAGCTGCGTGCCTGGGGCGTGCAATCAATGCCGTTGGACCGCGTGAAACAGCCGTTCGACTATGAGCGCAGCTAAGCGCCGCTCGGCCGGACCAGCTGAATCGCCTGCCGTCCTCGAGGAAGACCGGCAGGCGATTGTGCTTCGGGAGTTCAGGGAGGATCTTGCCCACTGGATCGGTTCGGACCCGCGTACCGCGTTGAGGGTGATGCGCCTGCTCGAGGAGATCATCCGTGATCCGTTTCTCGGCATCGGAAAGCCGGAACCGCTCAAGCACCAGCACGGGCAATGGTCCCGCCGGATCACCGAAGGCGACCGTCTGCTGTACCTCGTACGGGGAGCCACGATCTACTTCCTGGCCGCTCGCTGGCACTACGGACGGCGGTAACCAGGCGCCGCCCCGCGTCCGGAGCGAATGAATTCGCCGCTGGAACTTCGCGAAGTCCGCCTTCGCGGACTGCA
>DATING010001500.1:0-2343 GCA_035474555.1 Longimicrobium sp.
CCCCTGCGCCGCGCCGCCGAGCGCGCCCTCCCCGCCGTCACCAGCTACTCGCCGGCCATGATCCGCCTGGTGCTGGACCGCATGGCGGCGGACTGGCGCGCGCCCCGGCTGCGCGAGCTGCTGCGGGCGGAGTTCGGCGACCCGCGCGTGCTGGACGGCTTCGTGGCCGCGCCGCGCTCGCACGGGCAGCACACGGCGTTCGGGCCGCGGCTGGCGGTGCACGTCTTCAGCGGCAACGTGCCGGGCGTGGCCGTGACCTCCGTCGTCCGCTCGCTGCTGGTAAAGGCGGCCACGCTGGGCAAGGCGGCCGTGGGCGAGCCGCTGCTGGCCGCGCTCTTTGCCCGCGGCATCGCCGAGGCGGACGCGGAGCTGGGGGCGTGCCTGGCCGTGACCTACTGGGCCGGCGGCGACGAGATGATGGAGCGCGCGGCCCTGGAGCCCGCGGACGCGGTGATCGTGTACGGCGGCGCGGAGGCCGTGGCCGCCATCCGCGCCAAGACGCCCCTCACGGCGCGGTTCCTGGGCTACGGGCCCAAGGTCTCGTTCGGCGTGGTGGGACGTACGGCGCTGGCGGACGAGGACAACGCGCGCGAGGCGGCCCGCGGCGCGGCGCTGGACGCCTCCACCTTCGACCAGCAGGGGTGCGTGTCGCCGCACCTGTTCTACGCGGAAGAGGGCGGCGCGGTCTCGCCGGAAGCGTGGACGGGGATGCTGGCGGAGGCCATGGCGGCCACGGAGGCGGACTTGCCGCGCGGCGCGCTGGCCCCCGGCGAGTCATCGGCCATCCGCCAGCTGCGCGGCGAGGCGGAGTTCATGGAGGCGGGCGGCGGCGGCCTGCGCCTGCACGCGTCCGCGGAGGGGACGGCGTGGACGGTGGTCTACGATCCGCGCCCGGACTTCACCGCGTCGTGCCTGAACCGCGTGGTGCGGGTGAAGCCGGTTGCGCGGCTGGAGGACGTGCCGGCGCTGGTGGAGCGCTTTGCCCCCGTGCTGCAGACGGTGGGCGTGGCCGGGGCGCCGGCGGAGACGCGCGCGCTGGCCATGGCGCTGGGGCGGATCGGCGCCAGCCGCTTCGCGCCGCTGGGGCGGATGGCGTGGCCGCCCCCCTGGTGGAACCACGACGGCCGCCCTCCGCTGCGCGACCTGGTGCGCTGGGTGGACCTGGAAGAGTGACGTCTGCGGCCTGAACTGCGCGATTTTCCCCTTCGACTATTCCCACGCTGGCCGAGTTGGCCCGGTCGGTTGACAGGTCGTCCACGGCGTGATCATCGTTCAGGGAGACGCCCGCACCTGACTCCGCACGGGCCGGCTACTCCTGCACGTGACGCTCAGTATGATCCCGGCTCCGACGCAGGAACGGTTCTTCGAAAAGAAGTGGTTGGTGGAGTTCCTTTCCGTGGTGCCGGTGATCGTGGCAGCGGCGGTAGGAGCGATGCTGAACCTTCGCGAGGAGTCCAGGCGTTCCCTCGGCGTGGTGTTGTTAATCGCCGCCGGCTGGCTCCTGCTGTCCAGCGTGGTGAAGGTCCTGCATGCACACGCTCAGGATCGCGACCGTAAACGGGTAGAGGACTACGAAGGTCTGCGCGGGGCGCTCCGGGTCCTGTGGAGTACCGTTGCCGCCGTGGGCAGAGCCGCGGACGGAGACGGCCGCCTGCGGGTAACGATTCACCGTGTGGTACACCCGAAGGAAAAAGACCGCGACGCGGACACGCTGGAGCAGATGCTGCCCTACGTGGGCGGCCCAGGCAAGGCTGCGAAGCGGCAGTTTGCAATTCGCTCCGGGATCATCGGCAGGGCCGCGCGCGAGCACGCGGTTTTCGCCGCCTCCCGGCAGAGCGACGGATACGAGGAGTACATCTCGGAACTGGTGCGCGATTGGTCGTTCACCGAAAGCGACGCACGGGTCGTAAGCGCCGGGCGTCGATCCTGGATGGCGGTTCCAATCCTCGGTTCTGCCGGGCGAACGGATGCAGTGGTATACCTGGACTCCAGCGAACGCGATTTTTTCCAAGGCACGGTGTATGATACTGCACTGGCAGCATGCGCCGGAATTACGACCTACGCCAGGGAGGCGTTCAAATGACTGACAAAGCGGAAAAGACCAACCCGTCGGCGAGCCACTCGAACGGTCAGTATCGCAAGGTGGTGTCCCGGGACGGCGCCGCGATCCGGGTGGATAAGACGGAGTTGACCGGCGCGCTGAAACAAAGCCTTACCGGCGGATCCGGGAGCTTTGGTGAACGAACGATTCAGAAGAAGTAAATTGGGACGGCCCGCCTCTGGATAGCGGGCCGTTTTCGTTGTCCGCTGTCGAAGAGTGACGTCTGCGGCCTGAACTGCGCG
>DATING010001501.1:0-4874 GCA_035474555.1 Longimicrobium sp.
AGAATGGAAAAACGACTTGAACGCAGAGTTCGCAGAGTCGAAAAGAGAGTTCGCAGAGAAACGATCGATCCGTACTCTGCGAACTCCTTCTGTTCTCTGCGAACTCTGCGTTCAGATCTTGGGCCGGAATGCACAAGAAACCCGGGGAATCGGTATGAGAGCTTTCCCGCATCGTGTAACACCAGGTGGGGAGATAGCGGGTGTAACGAGTGAGGATGATACAGGCTCCTCGCGATTCGCCGACGATGGAGCGGAGCTGTGCAGTGTTTGCACAAGGTAGGGCAGGCGATATCCCCGCTGCACGAATTTGGTGAACAGACTCAAAAACGAAGGGGCCGCCGGATGTGATCCGGTGGCCCCTGCTGCGTTCCAACTCCTGCTGATCCAGCCGTCAGTTGCCCACTGCGGAGCCAACCCCCGACGGGGTCACCGTCGTGTCGCTCTCCGTGGTGACCGGCGGCGGCTCACCCTCGCGATTGCCCCCCCAAGACCCGACACCGCTGTTCTGGCTGGCACTGTCCGGACCGACTGGACTGTTGCCCGCTTCACCGCACGCTGCCAGTACGCAGGCGAATACGAGTGCGGGAATGAGACGTGACGTCCGGCTCATGGGGCCTCCTTGCTAGTTCATGGTTCCGCTGTACTCTTGGGCAAGGGGCGTGCCGTGCAAGCGCCACGAAGGAAAAGGACGTTCACACGCCGGGCAGGCTAATCCCGCACTCCCCCCGGTTGTTCGACAATTCGGTACGCGACAATAGTAGCGCTCCCATGAAGCCTTCTCAAGTGCCCACCTCCAGCATCCGCTCCTGCACCTCCTGGACGTGCGCATCTGCTCCCAGCGACCGGAACAGGTCACCCGCGAGGGCAAAGAACCGGCGGGATTCCGCCGACGCGCCCTGCCGGGCCCGCAGCACGCCCATCTCCCGGGTGGCGCGTGCGCGCTCCAGCGTGAGGCTCACGTCGTCCGCGATGGCAAGGGCCTGCTGGAGGTACCCCTCCGCCTGCTCAGCGTGCCCTTCCAGCACGGCGAGCACACCCCGGTAGCGGAGCGTCTCGGCCAGGGTGGCCCGGTCGCCCACCGCCTCGGCGGTTTGCTGGGCACGGTCCAGGGTGTCGCGGGCCCGCGCGATCTCGCCCACCTGGATCAGCGGCTCGGCACGGTTGCAGTACAGCTTGGCCAGCGTGGGCGAGTGCGACAGCCGCTCGCCGATCTCGATTCCGCGGCTGAAGTAGACCTCCGCGTCCATCCACTCGCGCAGCTCCGTGCTGGCCAGCCCCAGGTTGTTGTACGCGGACATGGCGTGCATGCTGTTCCCCGAGCGCACGAACGAGCCGATGCTCTCCAGGAACAGCGTGCGCGCCTCGCGGAACTCGCCCATGGCGTTGGCGATCACCCCCGCGTTCTGGCACGCCAGCCCGGCCAGGTCGTCGTCGCCCAGGTCCAGCGCCATCTCCAGCGCCAGGGGAAAGAAGCGGCTGGCCCCCTCCCAGTCGCCGCGGGCCAGCAGGATGATGCCCAGCACGTTGAGGGCGCGGGCGGCGCACTGGTCCAGCCCGTTGGCCTCGGCAATGGCCAGGCTGAGCTGCGCCAGCTCCTCCGCCTCGTCGAAGCGGCGCTGGTAGTTGCGCACCCGCGCCTGCCCCCGCAGGGCGTCCGCCGCCGCGGCAATGCTCCGGTCCAGCACCGAGGCGCGAAAGGCGAGCGCGTACAGGCGCGCGGCCGAATCCCAGTGGCCCAGCCCCTCGGCGTCGCCGGCGCGGTGGGCCAGGGCGCGGGCATCGTCCGCGCGGGGGGACAGCGTGGCGCTACTCATGGGCCGCCGGAAGGCGCAGGATGAAGGTGGAGCCGCGTCCGGGGGCGCTGTCCACCCGCAGCTCGCCGCCCAGCAGGCGCGCCAGCTTGCGGGAGATGGGAAGCCCCAGCCCGGTGCCGCCCCGCGCGCTGGCGCCGGACACCTGCTCGAACTCGTGGAAGATGCGCTCCTGGTCCTCCGGCGCGATGCCGGGGCCCGTGTCGTTCACGCGCACCTCCACCCAGTGGTGGCGCACGCCGTCCTCGCCCTCCAGCGAGTCCACGGCCGCCAGGGCCACGCTCACCGTGCCCCGGTCCGTGAACTTGACGGCGTTGCTGAGCAGGTTGAGCAGGATCTGCCGCACCCGGTCGGCGTCGCTCTCCATGCCGGGGAGGGGGATGGGCGGCGTCACGGCGATGGCCAGCCCCTTTTCGCGCGCCAGCGGCTCCACCGTCTGCACGGCATCCACCACGGCGGCGTGCGGCTCGAAGGGCTGGATCACCAGCTCCAGCTTGCCCGCCTCCATCTTGGACAGGTCCAGCACGTCGTTCACCAGGTACAGCAGGTTCTCCGTGGCGCGCTGGGCACGCCGCAGGAACGCCGTGGATTCCGGCGGCAGCTGGCCCACCACGCCGTCCAGCAGCAGGGCGTTGTAGCCCAGGATGGCGTTCAGGGGCGTGCGCAGCTCGTGGCTCACGGAGGCAAAGAAGCGGTCCTTGGCCGCCGCGCTCCAGCGCAGCTCCTCGTTGGCGCGCTCCAGCTCGCCGGAGCGGTCGGCCAGGGCGCCGTGCAGCCGCGCGTTGCTGATGGCCACGGCCGCGTGGCCGGCCAGGGTGAGCGCCAGGCGCACGTCGCGGGGCGTGACCTCGTACGGCCGCCGGTAGCCGATCACCAGCGCACCGAACGTCTCGCCGAACAGGGCCAGGGGCACGCCCAGCCCCACCCGCATCCCCTCCGCCGCGTGGAACGGCTCGGGGACGGAGCCGTCGTCGCCCGTCTCCAGGGTGAGCGGCTTGCCGGCGCCGGCCACGCGCGCGGCGAACGGATCGTCCACGGCGCCCCCCGCGGCGCGCAGGCCGGCGGAGGCCAGCGTGCGGATCTCCCCGTCCGACGTGGCGCTCACGGTGACGTAGTGCGCGCCCAGCAGCGTGCGGGTGAAGCGCGCCACCATCTGCAGCACCTCGTCCGTGTCCAGCGTGCGGTTGGCGGCCAGCCCCAGCACGTGCAGGGCCTCGCTCTCTTCCGCGCGGCGGCGCAGCGTGTCGCGCTCCTGCTCCAGCGCCCGCACCCGCTCCGCCTGCTCGCCCACGAACACCAGCGCGTCCGCCACCCGCTTCCATCCGTCCCCCTCCGGCGCGTTCTCGCCGCCGATGATCACCACGGCGCCGCGACCGGGCCCCGCGCCGTTGCGCAGGGGCAGCAGCAGGGCGTGCGCGCCGGGGTGCTGCGCGGCGTCGTCGGGAAAGTGGGGGCTCAGGGGGTGGAGCGCGGGGGCCGCCGCCCGCAGCGCCTCGGCGGAGAGCCGGGGAGAAACGCCGGCGCCCTGGGGATGCGCGGCGGCCACGGCGCCGCCGGAATCCACCCACACCGCGCACCGTCCCGGCGCGACCGTCTCCGCCAGCGCGCGCAGCGCGGTGGCGGGGTCGCCGCTTTCGTACAGGCGGATGACGGTGTCGCGAAGGTCCATGCGGGCCCGCGGCGGGGGTGTCTGGGGCGTCGGACGTTCCCCGGGTGCGGGGAGCGGCAGGGTGACGCGAGGGGTGAGACGAACAAGGTAGCGAACCCCGCGCGCGCGAACAATCCACCCGCTTGTGCGAAGTCGCATTCGGCGCGAGCCGCGGCGCCATCCAGGCGGTAATGCCAGCAGGTACGTGGCCCGGCGCGGAAACGGATTGCTCGTGAGAAACGGATCGCGCGCAGATGCCGCGCGGGCGGCACCGGATCTGTCCTGGCCGTGGGATCAAATGGATGTAGCAGGAACAGAAACGTCCCGGCAGGCCTCTCCTGTGACACCCCCGGGGCCGGTCGGTCACATCCGATCGATGGGGAGCCCGGCCCGATCCTGCCTCCCGCCGGAAAATGCCTTCACGCGGAGGTCGCGGAGACGAAGCGGCGAGCTCCCGGCTCCGCTATGCATCCACTTCGAAGATGGACGACGGAGAAAAGAAGACGACCGGTCTGTCCCTCCGTGCCCTCCGTGGCCTCCGTGTGAGACGGCAGTAGAGGTCCGGGTGCACGATGGACTGCGGATCCGGGAGAACGAGTGCGGAGTTCTCCATCCTCCAGGCCCTCCGCGCCCTCCGCGTACGACGGCAGGGAGAGCCCGGGCACGCGATGGATTAAGGATGCGTGATGATCCCGTGCACGGAACAAACCTTTTGAGCGTGTCGCGCATCCCATGACCGTCCAGCGTTCCCGGGACGCTTGACACGGTGGACGAACTGCTGAATATTCAGCACTACGTGCTAGTTTATCAGCACGTGGACGGCCTCTCCCTCCATCCAGCTCCTGGATTCCCGATGTCTCTCCTCCGATTTTCCGCCGCCGCGGCGTTCTCCGCGCTGCTGCTGAACGCCGCCCCCGCGCCGGCGCAGACCCCGGCCCCGGCCGCCACGCGTGCGCCCGCCACCCTGCAGGCCACCCGCCTGCAGGGCGAGGTCCGCGTGGATGGACGACTGGACGAGGCGGGGTGGGCCGCGGCGCCGGCCGCCGACCAGTTCATGCAGAGCTACCCGGACGTGGGCGCCGCGCCCACCATGCGCACCGAGGCGCGGGTGCTGTACGACGACGAGAACCTGTACGTGGGCGTGCGGATGTTCGACCCGGCGCCGGACTCCATCGCGGCCCCCCTGGCCCGGCGCGACGCCGCGGGGATCTACAGCGAGTGGCTGCACGTGATCGTGGACAGCCGCCACGACCGCCGCAGCGCGTTCCGGTTCAGCACCAATCCCCGGGCCCTGCAGCGCGACGTCTACACCTACGACGACGGCGAGGAGGACGGCTCGTGGGACGCCGTGTGGGACGTGGCCGCCACCGTGGACTCGCTGGGATGGGTGGCGGAGTACCGCATCCCCATGAGCC
>DATING010001502.1:0-7960 GCA_035474555.1 Longimicrobium sp.
GCGCCGCGCGCTCTGGCGGGGACCCGGGCCGACCGGAGGGCGGCGGCGACAGCATCGTGCGGTCGTCGTCCGCCGGACCCGCGTATCCGGCCGGGCCCGCGGCCATCGTGCGGTCGTCGTCGTCGTCCGCCATGGAGAGCACGCCGGCCGACATCGCGCCGGGGATCACGCCCGCCAGCGGCGTGTCCGACAGGCGGCGCAGGGGCGACGCGAGCGCATCCGCCATCGTCCCCGCGTTCTCGAACCGCTGGCCGGGATCGGGGGAGAGCGCGCGGCGGATGACCGCCTCCACCTCCTCCGGCACCTGCGGGTTGCGGGCGCGCAGCGAGGGGATGGGCACCTGCATCCCCGCCGACATGCGGTTGCGGTCCCCCTCCGTGAACGGCCGCGTGCCCGTGAGCAGCTGAAAGCCCAGCGCGCCCAGCGAGAACACGTCCGACGCCGGCGTCAAGCGCGCCTCGCCCACCAGCTGCTCCGGCGACGCGTACCCCGGCGAAAGCGGCGCGCGCCCGTCGTGCGTCAGTCCGGCGGAGGCCGTGTCCTCCTCCGTCATGGCCTTGGCGATGCCGAAGTCCAGCACCCGCACCTGCATCTCGTCTTCCGGATTGTGCTGGATCAGGAAGACGTTCCCCGGCTTTACGTCGCGGTGGATGAGCCCCGCGCGGTGCCCCACGGCCACGCCGCGCGCCGCGTGCTGCAGGATGCGCAGGGCCTCGGCCATGGGCGGCGGGCCGGCGCGCTGCAGGCGGGTGGCCAGGTCCTCGCCCCGCAGCAGCTCCATGACGATGTAGTCCAGCCCCAGCTCGTCGTCCGTGCCGTAGTCGTAGACGGGGACCACGTTGGGGTGGTGGGGCAGCCGCGCGGCGGATGCGGCCTCGTGGCGAAAGCGGGCCCGCAGCCGCTCGCGCACCTCGGGGTCGTTGCCGGCCGAGGCGGTGATCACCTTGACGGCCACGTCGCGTCCTAGCCGCGCGTCCGTGGCGCGGTACACGGCCCCCATGCCGCCGCGCCCGATCACGTCCTCGATCCGGTAGCGGCCCGCCAGCTCCCGTCCCTTCAGCAGCGATTCCAGTCCCGCCATCAGGCCCCAGTCGTCCGAGTCATATTCTTTTTCATCGAGTGCAGTCGGTTAGGGAGCAACAACAACTGCAACTTCAAGGTCTTGGTGTGGGCGTGCCCCTCCGCTGCGCTCCGGGTCGGGCTGCGCGCGCCGTAGGGCACGATACAACTGTGCCCAACGGCGCCGAGCCCCCTCCGCAGCCGGCACGATACTGCTGTGCCGTCTGCTCCAGGGTCTCGGCCCTGCGGGCGCGCATCCCTCACGCAACGGCATCCGGTCCGCCGGGTCCGTGCAGGGGGGCCCTCACCCCCCGGCCCCCTCTCCCGTACTGCGGCCTGTCCGGCACCCTCGGTTGCCATCCCCGTACGGGAGAGGGGGAGAACCCCGCGCTCCCGCGGACTCTGCCGGCGCGCCGGGGTTCCGCCCCGCCCCGACCCCTCCCCCGAAGTTGGGGGAGGGGTCGGCCGCCGTCGCGAGGAACGAGCGAAAAGGCGGCCGGGGGAGAGGGCTCCCGTCGCACCGCGACGGAAGATCAGCCCCCTCGCGTCATCATCCCCGCCCTATGGTCTGCGGCGCCGAATGACCCCGGTCCCGCCGGACGGATACTCGATGCTCATGGTGGTATCCATCGTCACCGCGGTGCTCGCATCGAAATCCTCCGCGGACGGCACGATCACCTGGAAGCCCTGCGCATCGTACTCGTACGCGCCGGGATCCTGGGGCTGGGTGACCACGGGGGGCCAGGGCTCGGCATCCTGCACGTCCTCCCACTCCTCCAGGTCCGACTGGTTCGCGCCCAGGCGATCCAGGAAGGTCTCCGCCTCGCGGCGGCGGGCGGGCGCGGGATCCAGGGCCAGCAGCGCCTGCATGCTCGCGATGGCGCCCGCCGTGTCGCCCTGCGCCAGCTGCGCCTCGGCCAGGTTGCTGTAGGCGATCTGCCGCTCCGGGTAGTCCGCCACCACCTGCGCCAGCGCCGCCACCGCCTCGGCCGTGCGGCCGCCGCGCAGCAGGGCGTACGCGTAGTTGTTGGCGTACTCCGCGTTCCCCGGCGCCTTTTCCTTCGCCCGCGCGAACGCCTCCAGCGCCGCCTCGTAGTCGTCCGCCCGGAACTTCGACAGCCCGGCCTCGTTCTCCTCCGCAGCGTTCAGCGTGCGCGGCGCCTCCACGATGGCGGGCGGGCTCTCGGCGCGCATGGCGGCCAAGCCGTATCCGCCCGCCACGGCGCCCACGCCCATGGCCGCGATCGTCGCGGCGCGCAGGGCGTGCTTGCGCAGCTTCCGCAGCCGGATGCGCTGCAGGTCCGCGTCCAGCCCCGTCGGCTCCAGGTCGCGCCCCCGCCGCATCCCGAACACGCCGCGCGGCGACTCCGCCAGCATCGTCCCCCCGTCCGCATCCCCTGCCCCGGCGAGGACCGTCGCGTCCTCGGCCGCGGCGACCGGTACCGCGACGGTCGCGTCGTGGGGGATGTCGACGTGGCGGCGCAGGCGGCTCAGGGCGCGGTGCAGCTCCGTCGCCAGCAGCCCGGCGTCCGCGTAGCGCACCGTGGGGTCCTCGGCCAGCGCGCGGCGGATGATGACCTCCACCTCGCGGGGGATGGCCCCGTTGCGCGCGATCATCGAAGGGATGGGCACCGGCAGCCCCTGCTTGCGGCGCACCATGTCGTCCCTGGTGAACAGCCGCGTGCGCGTCAGCAGCTCGAAGCCGACCACCCCCAGGCTGTAGACGTCGCTGGCGCGGGTCACGGCCTCGCGGCGCAGGTGCTCCGGCGGGGAGTAGAACTCCGAGCCGAACCACTCGCCGGGAAGGGTGAGGTGCGTGCGCGTCTCTTCCTCGTCGTCCTCGTCCAGCATCTTGGCGATGCCGAAGTCCAGGATGCGCACGTGCGGCTCCGCGCCGCCCGCCGTCTCCAGGAAGATGTTGGGCGGCTTGATGTCGCGGTGCACCAGGCCGTTCTCGTGCCCCACGGCCACGCCGCGGGCCGCGTCGCGCAGCAGGTGCAGCGCCGAGCGCAGGGCGAGCGGCTCGGGCCGGGCCAGGCGCTCGCGCAGGCTTTCGCCCACGAGCAGCTCCATAACCAGGAAGTCCAGCTTTTCCGTGCTGCCAAAGTCCAGCACCCGCACCAGGTTGGGGTGCAGGGGCAGGCGCGCGGCGATCTCCGCCTCGTGCACGAAGCGCTGGCGCAGCCGCTCCACCTGCGGCGGCGACATGCCGCGCGGCGGGTCCAGCACCTTTACGGCGACGTCGCGGCCGCGCTGCAGGTCGGCGGCGTGGAACACCACGCCAAAGCCGCCCTCGCCCAGCACCGTCTGCAGACGGTACCGGCCGTTGAGCTCGTGCCCGACCAGGAATTGAGCCAACCCGGCCATGATTGCCCTCTCAGGCGATTTGGGGTGTACCGCGCCCCCCAGCCCCACACAAGACCCAAGTGCGAAAGTGCGAAGTGCGAGAGTGCGAAAGTACGGACGCCAGCGGCATCCGTTTCATCCGCACCGACTTCGGCTCCCAATATAACCCCGCCGCCGGGATTCGTGGGGGCGTCTCGAGAGAGGGAGAAGCCGTCTCGTGCACAGAAGCGAACTCCCTGCACCAGCGGGGCGCCCCTCCCCCGGCCCCCTCCCCGCTCGTTCCTCGCGGAGAGGGGGAGAACTACGTTCCCAGCAAAACCCGGCCATCCAGCACGGGCTGGGGTGTACACCCCCTCCCGCGCAGTTTGCGGGAGGGGGTGGACGAGCCTAAGCGAGGCCGGGGGCGGGCCACCCTCCGCGCCGCGACGACGCTCCCCCGTTCACGTGCTCATCCCGCACTTTCGCACTTTCGCACTTTCGCACTTTCGCACTTTCGCACTTTCGCACTTTCGCACTTTCGCACTTTCGCACTTTCGCACTTTCGCACTTTCGCACTCACGCACTTCCCTACTCACGCACTAACGCACTTCCGCACTCACGCACTTCCGTCCGTCATCCGAACTGCGTCTTGTCCGGATCGTCCTCCGGCTCCGGCATCACCTTGATCTCTACGGGCTCGTCGCCGCCCTTGGCGCCGCCCGTGCCGCGGATGCGGATGATGGGGCCGTGCCCGCCCACCCGGATGGACTGCCCCGGCTCCACGAACAGCGAGTGCGGCTCCATCCCGTCCAGGTTCAGCGGCCCCTTGCCGGCGTTTGCGCCGCTGACCTCGCGCTCGCCCACGTGGATGGCGTTCAGGCCCAGGTTGTACACGTCGAACCCGGCGCGGCCGTCACGGTGTGCGTAGACGAGCGCCAGCTGCCGGCGGCTCACGCGGTCGCTGTTGCTGAGCTGGATGTCGCTGCGCAGCGCGGCGTTGTCCGTCTGCCGCCCCACCGTGGTGATGGCCTGCGTGATGGGAAAGCGCTCCAGCTCCGACCCGTCGTCCTCCTCCGCCACCAGCTCGTAGCGGCCGGCGGGAAAGTCCGGCGCGGTCTTCGGCGCGCTCGGCGCGGGGCGGGCGGGGGCCATCCCCTCCACCCGCGTGGCGTCGGGGTCCATGAGCTCCGGCGAGCGCCCCGCGAACAGCGTCTCCGACACCGGGGGCGCGGCCGGCGCCGGCTCACGCAGGGCCGCGAACTCCGTCGCGTCCTCGCGCGGGGCGGGCGGCGGCGGAGGCGGCGGCGCGGCCACGATGGGCTCCGGGTCCGGCTGCCCCGCGGCCTGCACCGACACGCGGAAAAGCGGCGCGCCCTTCTGCCCCGCCTCCTTCAGGCGCACGCGGTAGTCGCGGTCGTAGAGCGAGCCGTGGCGCATCACCGAGTCCGTCAGGTCCGACTCCAGCTCCGCCGCCATGGGAGCCACCGCCTGCGCCGCGTCCGGCCGCAGCGTGACGACGAGCGTCGTGAGCGGCAGCAGCTTGACGTACTTGTCGGGGATGGCGCGCGAGTTGTCGCGGTCGATCAGGTCTCCCAGGGCCAGCTTGACCTCGGGGATGGCCTCGCGAAGGAACGAATCCAGCAGCGGCTCCTCGCTCCCGTGCTCCGTGGGGCGCGTGGCCGGGGTAAAGTCGGTCATGGCTGCGTCGTGCGGTTGGCGGGGGCCGTCGTGGTACCGGCGGCGGGCGCGGCCGGCGGAGCGCCGGTTCCGGCGGGCGGCACGGACCCGGTCACCGGCGCCAGGGTCGTGTCCGCCAGCGTGTCGGCGGGGAGCGCGGCGGCGCGCAGGGTCGCGACCTCCGCGCGCAGGCTGTCGAGCTCCGCCCGGACGGCGGGGTCTCCATGGTCCTGGCTGGCGGACCAGACGGCGTACCCCGCCAGACCCAGGGCCAGCGCCGCCAGCAGCAGCGCGACTCCACCCAGCTTGGACGAGCGTCGGGGGCCGTTCACGTCCACATCCTCCGGCGGATTGAACAGGTTGCGCGGCGTGGCGGACCCGTCCGGGCCCCCCGCCGCGTTCGAATGCGTGGCGTGCGTCGTCGTCTGCGAGACGGGGACCGGGATCGGCGCGGCGGCGGCGGACGGGCGCGGGCCCGGCGCGGGCATGGTGTTCTCGCTCGCCCCGCCGTCCAGCACCCGCACCGCCACGGCCGTGTAGTTGTCGTCCGGGCCGCGCTCCTCCACCTTGCGCGTCACCGCGTCGCAGATGGCCTGCGCGCTCGGCAGCGCCATGGCGTCGCCCAGCTCGTCCAGGCGCATGGCCTTGGTCACGCCGTCGCTCACGAGGAGGAAGGTCCACCCGGCGCGGACGGGGATCCAGCTCGCCTCCGCTTCCCCGCCCCGGCCGACGGCGCGCTGCAGGCGATTGGCGCCGGGGGAGTCCGGGATCTCGTCCAGGGCGATCTCCCCCGCCTCCCACCGCGCGTACGCCGGCGTGTGGTCGCGGGTCTCCAGCCGCACCATCCCGTCCGGCGAGCGGCTCAGGATGCGGACGTCGCCCACGTGCGCGCCGATCCACCCCAGCTCGCCCGCGCGGTCCGTCGTGAGCGCCATCAGGGCCAGGGCGCACCCCATCCCCCCGCGCGTGTCCGGCGCCTCCTGCGCCAGGCGCGCCACGGCCTCGTCCGCGTGGCGCACGGCGTAGCGGGCCGCGTCCAGCGAGCGGATGTCGCCGCCGTCCGCCAGCGTGCGCAGGGCCGTGTCCGCGGCCAGGCGGCCGGCGCGCTCGCCGCCCATCCCGTCCGCCACGGCCACCAGCCCGCGGGTGGCGAACGCGTCCACGTCGAACGCGTCCTGGTTCTCGGCCCGCGGCCCCTGCGCGCTGGCCCCGCCCACGTCGAACAGCAGCCCGTGCAGCCCGATGGGCTGGAGGGTCTTGGAAACCGGTTCGGTCATCGGATGCGGATCCCCTGTGCCCGCGGCTCGGCAGAAGGCGCGGCGAGTGCTTCGTCGTAGATCTCCTCACGGGCCCTGCGATGGCTCACCCCCGCCGCCAGCCCCACGGCAAAGGCCGACGCCAGCAGCTTGGCACCCCCGTTCGCCGCGAACGCCGTCGCCACGCCCGTAAGGGGGATGAGGCGAATGCCGCCCAGCGCCGCCAGCCAGAACGGGATGCCGATGAGCATGGCCACCCCCGTCACCAGCGTTCGCTCAAAGGCGCCGGACTCGCGCGCCGCCGTGCTCAGCAGCTGCACGATGAACAGCGTGTACAGCAGGACGATGGACACGGCGCCCGCCCAGCCCCAGTGCGTGGCGATGGCCGTGATGTAGCCGTCGTCCGCCGCGTTGGGGGCCGTTTCCGCGTGGCCGCGTCCCGGCCCCTCGCCCAGCAGCCCGCCCTCGATCACGTTGGCGTCGAACAGCTTCATCTGGTGCAGCTTGGCCGCCCACGTCTCCCGCTCCGGCTCCGTCATCTCCGCGGGATTCTTGTACGGGTCGTACGCCAGCTCCAGGCGCGTGGCGGACCGCTCGTCCACGTTGAACGCGGCGAACACGAGCCCGGCCCACACGACCAGCATCAATCCCGCCCACCATCCCCGCCGCGTGCCCACCAGCAGCATGGCCGCCATGGATCCGGCGAGCACGATGGACAGGCCCAGCTCGCGAATCACCAGGAACGGGATGACGGGCCCCGCGCCGTAAAGGAACAGGTTCAGCAGCCGCCGCGGCTCCAGCACGGAGCCGGGGCGCGCCAGGTTGTACGCGTCCTCCGCCAGCGTCGCCGCCCAGATGACGATGAAGATGGGAAGGAACAGTTCCCACGGCGTCATCCGCCCCACCTTGCCCAATTGGGCGAAGAAGATGGTGAGGACGAAGAAGGCGCCCAGCACGGGGAGGAACGGGATCAGCCGGTGGTCGCGCACCCAGCGCATGACCCGTGGCTCCCGCGACAGCAGGAACCCGATCAGCAGGGCGAAGGGCGCCAGGAACACGCTGAAGTGCGCCGCCGACCGCGCGAAGAAGCCGCGCGGCTGCGTCTCCTGCCGCACCGCCCGCTCGAACGGGTCCGGCATCTCCGGGGGCGGGCCCTGGAAGACGACCTGCTGGCGCTCCGGGGAGTACGACCGCTCGATGGTGTGCAGCCGCGAGCGGGTGGCCTTGAGGTCGTTTGCCGCCGCCTTGCCGCCGCCGATCGCCTGGTACGCCGGGTCGGTAAAGAGCTGGAACTGCGTGGGCCGCGTCAGGGCGAAGATGAGGATGGGCAGCACGACGATGGCCCAGCTGCCCCGGTACCCCACGCCCCGCAGCGCCACCAGGACCACGATCCACGCCACCAGCGCCACGCCGTCGCGGATGAACGTGCCGCCCGCGCCCGGCGAGGTGCCGTGCACGGGCCAGATCCCCGTGGCGATGCTGAAGTGCGCGGCCACGTAGAACGCGGCGGCCAGCAGCAGCCCCCACCACAGGAAGCCGGGCACCACGCGCCCGGACCGCTGCTCGGAGGGGAGGTTGTGCGCCTTGATCTGGACGGTCACGCCCTCCGGGCCCACGGCCCGGGGCGCGCGATTCTTTCGGAA
>DATING010001503.1:0-12667 GCA_035474555.1 Longimicrobium sp.
CGGCGCCCCCTCCGCTCGCCGAGGCTCGCACCTCCCCCAATAACCCCTGGGGGAGGTTGAACTTCGCTCCGTCGGGGCACGGGCTGTCATTCCGAGGGAGCGCGGGACGGCACCCGCCGGCGCCGGACCGCCGCGCGCGACCGAGGAACCTGCCATCCCACGCTCGCAGGCTGGTACGTGCGGGATCTGGCCCATGCGGCGCGACCGTGACGGAAGGCGGGGTGCCGTCGTATGTTCCTCCGTCCGCCCCGACACCAGTCCACAGCACCACGCCGACCCATGCGCCTGTCCCGAATCGTCCCGCTGGTTTTCCCGGCATTGTTGCTGGCCATGCTGGCCCCGGCCGCCATGGACGCGCAGCAGCAGGTCGGCAACTTTCTGGTGGAGCGCAAGACGGACCTGATCACGGACGAGGACCGCAGCGTCGCGGCCGTGATGGCGCAGGAGCGCGGACAGACGCTCATGCTCGTCTGGGGCTGCTTCGGCGAGCTGGCGGGCGCGGGATTCACCATCCCCAACGCGTCGTCGTACGACTACGCGCGGGAGATGCGGATGGTGTGGCGCTTTGACCGCGCGGAGCCCGAGGCGGTGACGCTCGCGCGCGCGACCGGCGCCGGGCTCGCCTACCTGCTGCCGGAGGAGTACCTGCATGCGTTCTCGGCGCGCATCCGGGCGTCGTCGCGGCTGGTGGTGCGCGTGCTGAACTTTTCCACGACGCCCACGGACTACGTGTTCGACCTCACCGGCTCCGAGCGCGCGCTGGGCACGCTGGCGTGCATGCGCAACCTGCGCCCGGACGGAAGCCCCGCCGGCGTGCTGGGCAGCGCGGCGGAGATGATGGCCACCCCCGCTCCGCCCCTGCTCACCCGCGCGGACACGGTGGCGCTCATCGCGCGCTTCACGCCCGCGGAGGGGCGCGAGCAGCGCGGCGAGGTGGCCGTGCAGATGCGTGTCACCGCGGACGGGCGCGTGACGTGGGATGGGCTGCAGGTCACGCGCACGTTCGATGCGGACTTCAACCAGCCGGCGTCGTTCATCGGCAGCAGCCTGCTGTTCGCGCCGGGCCGCGCGCGGCGGGTGACCGTGTTCGTGTACTTCAGCCCCGCCGGCGGCCACATCCAGGTGGAGGACCCGGGCTGACCACCCCGTCCGGCATGCTCCGCCGGGCGAAGTGCGGATGATCGAGCCCGCGCCGGTGCCCTGGTTTTGAGCCGGCTGGAAAGACGGCCCCCCGGCGGACGCGGTCCGCCGGGGGGCTGGTTGGTTTCCGGCATGGGCGGAGCCTGGCGGCGAGCGTCTTCCGGGGAACTGGGCGAAGCCGCCCCGCGATCTTCCGGGGCCGAGTGTGCGACTCGTACAAGTCCAGCTTTCGTATAGGGTTACGGTATGGTGTAGCACGCAAGTTGCTTTGCGCCGGGGTACGACCGGACGGGGATCTTCCGGCGGCGGGACCTTCTTGCATTGGGGGGAGATCATGCGTTGGAAGCAGCCTTTCGCGGCGGCCGCGCTGATGGCGGCCCTGGCCGGATGCGTGGACGACGTACCCACGGCCCCGGGCCCGCGCGACCTGCAGCCGGCCGAGCCCAGCCTGGCCATGAACGCCACCAGTTCGCGGGTGGTGGGATACTTTCCGTACTGGTACAAGGGTTCGCTGGACGCTATCCCGTACAGCAAGTTCACGCACCTTGTCTACGCCTTTGCCGACCCCACGCCCACGGGCGGCGTCATCCTGTCCGGCGACTCGCTCAAGCTCAAGGGCGTGACCCAGCGGGCGCACGCCGCCGGCGTGCCGGTGCTCATCTCGTTCGGCGGATGGACGGGGAGCGCGGACTCCGACTTCGAGCCGATGGCGGCGGACCCCACCTACCGCGCCGCCTTCGTCAACAACGTTGTCACGTTCGTCACCCATTACGGGCTGGATGGCGTGGACATCGACTGGGAGTTTCCCAACACGGCGGCCGAGTCGGCCAGCTTCTCGGCCCTGATGAGCGAGCTCGGGTCCGCCATGCGCGCCCGCGGCAAGCTGCTGACGGCGGCGGTGGCGTCCAGCAGCTACTACGGCAAGTGGATCGGCAGCGACGTGTTCGCGAACGTGGACTTCCTGTTCCTGATGGCGTACGCACACAATACGGTGCCCCATTCCTCCTTTGCGCACGCGGTGGAGTCGCTGGATTACTGGAGGGACGCACGTGGCCTGACGCAGGGCAAGACGGTGCTGGGCGTACCGTTCTACGGAAAGAACGCCAGCGGGGGCAACCTGGATTACCGCGAACTGGTGCGGCTGGACCCGCAGGCGCCCAGCAAGGACGAGAGCAACGGCTACCACTACAACGGCCTGGCCACCATCAAGAGCAAGACGACGCTGAGCCTGCAGCGGGGAAGCGGCATCGGGATCTGGGAGATCACGCAGGACACCGCGCTGGCCAGCATCAGCCTGCTGGAGGCCATCCACCAGGCCATGAGCTCGCCCGTGCCGCCGTACGACTATACGCGGGTGGTGTACGCCGACGCGCTGAACGGGTGGGGCGACTGGTCGTGGAACGTGACGGTGAACTTCGCGGGCACCTCGCCGGTGTACCAGGGGAGCAACGCCATGTCGGCTACGTACACGGCCGCGTGGGGAGGCGTGCAGCTGAACTACGGCAGCGGCTTCAGCGCCGCCAACCTGGCCCGGCTGGAGTTCTACGCGCACGGCGGTACGGCGGGCGGGCAGAACGTGCGGGTGTACCTGGTGGATTCCAACGGCACGTCGCTCACCAAGGTGCCGCTGAACAGCTACGTGGACGGCGGATCGCTGGCGGCGGGGGCCTGGCGCAAGGTGAGCATCCCGCTGTCGGCCATGGGCGTGGGCGCCAACCCCATCCAGCGGCTGGTCTTCCAGGATGGCGCGGGTGGCGTGCAGCCCACCTTCCACCTGGACTACATCCGCTTCGTCCCGTAGCGCGGCGCTGCCGCCGCGGACCCAACGCGGATGCGAACGAGCCCCCCCCGGCGGACACGCTCCGCCGGGGGGGCTCGTGCGTTGCGCCGGGCGCGCGCATCTTGCTCTGGCGAAGGGAGGGAGCACACACCGGGACGAGGACGAGCGGAGGACGGCGGATGGCGGAGCGGATGGAGGCGGAGGCGGAGGCGGGGCCGGCGGAACCGGCGTGGTGGCAGCGCGGGGTGGTCTACCAGATCTACCCGCGCTCCTTCCAGGACACCAACGGCGACGGCGTGGGCGACCTGCGCGGCATCGTGCAGCGGCTGGACTACCTGCGCTGGCTGGGCGTGGACGCGGTGTGGATCAGTCCGTTCTACCCCTCGCCCATGCGCGACTTCGGCTACGACGTCACCGACCACCAGGCCGTGGACCGCGCCTACGGCAGCCTGGTGGACTTCGACCGCATCGTGGCCGAGGCGCACGCGCGCGGCATCCGCGTGATCGTGGACTACATCCCCAACCACACCTCCGACGGTCATCCCTGGTTCACGGCCTCCCGCGCCGCGCGCCACAACCGCAAGCGCGACTGGTACGTCTGGCGCGACGCGGCGGCGGACGGCGGCCCGCCCAACAACTGGCGCAGC
Organism: Longimicrobium sp.; assembly: GCA_035474555.1. Taxonomy (GTDB): domain Bacteria; phylum Gemmatimonadota; class Gemmatimonadetes; order Longimicrobiales; family Longimicrobiaceae; genus Longimicrobium. The sequence goes on from DATING010001503.1 coordinate 3,568, forward strand.
GCGTTCGGCGGCAGCGCGTGGGAGTGGGACGAGCCCACGGGGCAGTACTACCTGCACACCTTTCTGCGCGAGCAGCCGGACCTGAACTGGCGCAACCCGGCCGTGGAGCTGGAGATGCTGGAGGTGCTGCGCTTCTGGCTGGGGCGCGGTGCGGACGGCGTGCGGGTGGATGCCGTGCAGGTGGTGATCAAGGACGCGGACTTCCGCGACAACGCGCCCAACCCGGACTACGTGGAGGGCGTGGACGACCCGTACGATTCGCTGCTGCGCGTGCACTCGGCGGACCGGCCGGAGGTGCACGCGCTCATCGCCCGGATGCGCGAGCTGGTGGAGACGTACGGCGACCGCGTGCTCATCGGCGAGATCTACAACGAGGTGCACCGGTTGATGGCCTACTACGGCGAGGGCGGCCGCGGCGTGCACTTTCCCTACAACTTCCAGCTCATCAAGCTGCCGTGGGACGCGCGGACGATCGACGCGGCCGTGCGGCGCTACGAGTCGCTGCTGCCGCCGGGCGCGTGGCCCAACTGGGTGCTGGGCAACCACGACCGGCACCGCGTGGCCAGCCGCGTGGGCCCGGCGCAGGCGCGGGTGGCCGCCATGCTGCTGCTGACCCTGCGCGGCACGCCCACCGTCTACTATGGCGACGAGATCGGGATGCAAGACGTGCCGATCCCGCCGGACCGGGTGCAGGATCCGTGGGAGAAGAACCTTCCCGGGCGGGGATTGGGCCGCGACCCGGAGCGCACGCCCATGCAGTGGTCCGCCGAGCCGCACGCCGGCTTCACCACGGGCGAGCCGTGGCTCCCCGTGGCGGACGACTTCGCGAGCAACAACGTGCAGGCGCAGCGGGTGGACCCCGGCAGCATGCTCACCCTGCACCGCGCGCTGCTGGACCTGCGCCGCCGCGAGCCCGCGCTGCACGTGGGCGACTGGGCACCGGTGGATGCGGACGGCGCCGTGCTCGCCTATCTCCGCACGTACGGCTCGACGCGCTTCCTGGTCGTGCTGAACCTTAGCGCGGAGCCGGCGTCGCTGGAGTTCGGTGGATCGGGGACGGTGGTGCTGAGCACGCTGGCTGATGCGGAGGCGCGGATCGAGGGCAGAATCGAGCTGCGCGGGGACGAGGGCGTCATCGTGCGGCTGGAGTGAGCACTCCGCGATGGGGAAGGCGAGGACGCGAAAGGGGGGCGCAGGGCTGGCAGGGAATCCTTTATCGCCGGCCCGGCATCCGCTGGCCACATCCAAGATGGAAGCCACGCCGAAGCGGACGTTCGTTCCGGCCGGGGTCCACCGTCCACCCCCACCTGCTGCTCCACAGGGTTGGCAAAGTGCCATGAAAAAGAAATTTCTTTCTGCGCCACCGCGTGCTAGGTTGAGGGCGGTTTTCGCAACCGCCTGCTCAATGTACCCGTCCAGCCCGCGAGCATGCCCCTCCGAAGGATCTTCATCAGCCACAGCACCAAAGACGCGACCACTCCCGCGGAGCAAGCCGCGAGGGAGGTGCAGGAAGCGCTGGTGAAGGCGCTGGAGAAAACGGGCGACTTCGGCATTCTCATCGACCGGCTGACGTTGCAGCCCGGTGACGCGTGGCGGGCGCGGATCAACCTGTGGGTGGGCGGGTGCGATGCTGCGGTGGTGCTGCTCTCCCAGGCCGCGCTGGATTCGCCATACGTGGCATACGAGAGCAGCATCCTGAGCTACCGCGACACCTTTGAACCGGATTTTGTCCTGGTTCCAGTCTTCGTCCCGCCGGTGGATCTTCGTGCAGTGAGCGCCAGTGCGCTGGGCTCGGTGCAGCAGGTGGACGAGCGGCAGTACGTGTCCGGTGGCGTGGCGGAAATCGTCGACCAGGTGCTCGAACGGTTGCGGGCGACCGTGCATGCTGAGTCGCCGGTGGAGCGGCGTGCCCGCATGCTCGCGGAACTGCTGGAGGACGTGCCCGCCGCCCGCATCCAGGAGGCGGCACGATTGCTGGACATGGATCACCTGGACGCATGGATCCCCGGCGATCCCGAGAAGCTGCGCCTGCGCCTGGCGGTGCAACTCATGAGCGTGGGGATGCAGGCGGCCGGCAAGGCCTTGCTCGTGCTTCGCGACCACCTGTCGAGAGACTTGGATACACGGACGCGGATGACGGAGGAACTGCTCCGGCTGATCGCGTCGTCCTGGGTGGATCACCGCTCCGCGGCCCGCATTCCCTCGCTGTTTCGCGACGGAAAGCCGGCCGCGCTGCGATTGAATGCAGAGCGTCCCCTGACGGCGCACATGTACGCCATCTGCGCGCTGGCTGACAACTCTTCGTGGTACTTTGCCAGTTGCAACGGGGTATTCGCCGAGAACCCCGCCGCCACTCTCGAGCGCGAGGTCCGCGGGACGCTTGTCAAGGCCCTTGATATTGTCGCGGACAACGAGGAGGAGGAGGCGGCGGAGCTTCTTCTGGACCTGGACGCCCTCGAAGACCAGCCGATCCTCGTGACCCTGGACAGCCGCGGAATCACCTCCGACGTGCTGGCCGGGCTGCGGGCTGCCTTTCCCCATGTGGTCTACTTCCTTCTCGCGGGCGCCGACGGGGTGTCGCTGTCGCCGGATGAGGTGGAAGTCCTGATCCCAGGTCTGCAGCGCGGTGATGAGGAGGCGTTCATCGCGGCTCAGGACCGATTCTACCGACGGATTCGTGTGCGCCATGTCTCCGATCCCTGATTTTGATCCCTCGCGCTACGCTGCGCCGCCCGCAGCCGATGACAGGCCTGGCGACCGCCGCGACGGGGCTGTGTATCACTACACGTCCCGCATCGTGCTCGCCGTGCGTGTCGCGCTCGCCACGGGCCGGCCACTGCTGGTGCGCGGGCCCTCCGGCGGCGGCAAGAGCTCACTGGCGCGCCATGTGGCGCGGGTGCTGGAGGCAGACTATGTCGACCAGGTGATCACCTCGCGCACGCAGGCGCAGGACCTTCTCTGGACGGTGGACCACATTCGCCGCCTTCGCGACGCGCACGCCAACCAGCTCCGCCTGATCGAGGAGTATGTGCTGCCGGGCGTGCTCTGGCGTGCGTTCGACCCGGTGAGCGCCGCACGGCAGGCAGCCCGCGCCGCGGAGACGCGGCCTGCGGGAACCGCGCCGGTGCATTCCACCGACCTAAGCCCGCCGCGCCGTGCGGTGGTGCTGCTGGACGAAATCGACAAGGCGGACCCGGACGTGCCCAACAACCTGCTCGTGGCGCTGGGCTCGCTGGAGTTCCTGGTGCACGACACTGGCGAGACCGTGCGCGCGGACCCGCGGGGCACGCCGCTGGTGATTCTGACCACCAACAACGAGCGCGACCTGCCCGCCGCGTTTCTGCGGCGGTGCGTGGAGCTGGATCTTCCCGTTCCCGATGGAGCGCGGCTCGTCACCATCGGCAGGCTGCACTTCGAAGCGGATCTGAATCCCACGGTGGAAGCCATTGCCGGGCTTCTGGTTCCCGGGCCGCCTCAAGCCGACCAGCCGGGATCGGCCGTGGTGAGCATTGCGGAGTTCCTGGACTGCGTGCGCGCGTGCAGGGAGCTCGGAGTCACGCCCGGCTCCGCGGAGTGGCGCGAGGTGGTGGAGATGACCGTGTGGAAGCACGGCCGCGCGCCATCGCAAGGATGAGCGTGCACGTCCGGCTGGCAGATCTGATCCGGGCCGTCGGGCATCTGCGCCCGGCGGATGAGGCATCGCGGGCCGAGATCGCGGGTTTCCTGGGGGAAATGCCCGCCGCGCGTGCCGCTGCAACGGCTTCGGAGCTCCACGGCCCGGAGGCGGACGAACGCGGGCGGGTGCCGCCGTCGGCCGCGTGGCTGCGGATGTCGGAGATGGAGCTGGCGGGAGACGAGCTTGCCACGACGCTGCGGGCCCTGGGTGCCCCCGCGCGGCGGCTGCCGGGCTGGCTGCACCTTGCCCCACAGCTTCCGGAGGAGGAGGATGCGCCCTTTTCCGCCGCGCCGCCCGAATCCCTGCTGGACCCCGCGTTGGCCGGCGCGGTGCTGGGCACCGCCCTGGCGACCACGGCGCACGACGGCGAGCTCTGGGTGGAAGAGGCGGTGCGCCGCATCGCCATGGGCCGGCCGTTCGCCGGGATCCCGCGCCGGACGCGGCCTACCCTGCGGCGGGGGGTGCAGGTGCTGGTGGACCGCGGCGCGGCCATGCTGCCCTTTCACGCAGACGTCCGCTCCCTCCTCGCGCAGGTCCGCTCCGTCTTCGGGGTGCCGCTGGTGCGCGTGCTCCAGTTCGACGGGTCGCCGTTGCGGGGCGCGGGAAAGGGTTCCCGGCGCACCTGGACGGCCTACGCGCCGCAGCTTCCCGAGCCGGGGACGGTCATTGTGGCGGTCACCGACCTGGGAATCGGGGACGTGTTCAACGTACCCGGCGCGCCGCCGCCTGAGTGGCTGGAGTTCGCGGCCCTCGCGCACCGGCATGGCTGCCCGCTCCGCGTTATGGTCCCCTACCCGGAGTCGCGCTGGCCGGTGGCGCTCCGGGGACACTTGCGCATCCTTCCGTGGGACCGCGGCACGGGGGTGCAGCGCGTGATACGCGCCCTTGCGTCAGAGCGCCGCGCGGCCGGGGAGAACGGCGTGTGACTCCGGCGGAGCTGATCCGCGGGCTGGCGGAGGAGGCGCCCGGCGTGGTACGCCTGGCGGAGGAGGTCTCGCTGGCGGTGCAGGTGGACCCGGCGTTGCTGCGGCGCGCCCGGCTGGACCTGGGCTCCCGCGCCAGCGCGGGAACGGAGGCCGGCCTCTGGTTCAGCCCGCTCGTCCGCAGCCGCAGCCCCGCGGGCTTCGTGCTGATGCCGGAGTTCGCCGCGGAGCTGCGCGGGCGGCTGGCGCGCGATCCGGTGCGGCTGGCCACGGCGCGGGCGCGGGTGGAGCGTGCCCACGCGGGCCTTCCGCCCGCGCTGCGCCTGGAGGAGGAACTCCTCTGGCTCTCCGTGCGTCCCGACCGTGCTGCCCAGGGGGAACTCGAGTGGAGCCTTCGGATCGCGGTCGCCTCGCTGGTGCGCGACGGACGTCACGGCATCGCCCACTGGGCGGCCCGCGCGCTTCCTGCGCTCCCCATGAAGGTCCGGTCGCTGGAACCCGCCCGGATCCTGGATGCCGGCGCCCGTCTGCGGCTGGCGGGGGACGGCGGCGCGCTCGCTGCGCTGGCGGAGGACCCTGGCACCCGCAGTTCCGGGTGGATGGTTCCCCGCGGCTTTCCCACCACCGACGTCCACGTTCGTCTTCTAGAAGACGGGATCGAGCTGGCGGCGCGGGCGAAGGCGCTCGGCCACGTCATCCAGGTCCCCTCCACGGATCCGCTGTGGGTCGAGCTGCACTGGAGGGATGCGGGAGACGGGGGGGAAGGTTCCGGGCCGCTGATCCCGGAGGACGCAGGACCCGGCACTACCCCGGTGTGGGTCGCGATCGCGCGCGGAGCCGTGGCGCGGATCGCCGGGCCCGTCGTCGGCGGTGTGCGGCTCCGGACCATCAGCGGCCAGACCTACGAGGTGCGGCCGGTGGCGGTGCCTTGGAGCTCGCTTCGGGCCGGTTCGTCCACCTTGGCGCCGGAACGGTCGGGTCCCGAGGCCTTGTTCCTAGAGCACCTGGGATGGATCGATCGGATCGCGGCCCGCGTTTCCAGGCAGGGGGGGCTATGGGATGACGAAGGGCAGGATTTCGCTTCGTCCGTTCGCCTGAGCCTGATGGAAAACGACTACGCCATCATGAGGAAGTTCCGTGGCGAAGCGACGCTGAGAACGTACCTGGCAAGCGTGGTGACGCGGCTCTTTCACGACTACATGCGCGAACGGCGGGGGCGGTGGCGTCCTTCTGCCGCGGCCACCCGGATGGGGCCGGTCGCGCGTGATCTGGAAGCGCTCGTTTACCGCGACGGGTACCGGCTGGTTGAGGCGGGTGAGAGACTGCGTACGGAGGGGCGTACGGCCCTTTCAGACGGGCAGCTGGGGCGATTGCTCGGACAGATTCCGCCGCGCGCGACGCTGCGCCCGCGCGAGCTTCCCGATGACGGCCTGGACGCGTCGGCAGGCGCGTTGCGTGCCGACGACTTGCTGGCCGCTTCCGACGCGGAGGCGCTGTACACCCGCGTCCGCCGTGCCCTGGCTCGTGCGATGGACCGGCTGGAGCCGGAGGAGCGGACCATCGCACAGATGCGCTTCAGAGACGGACGCAGCGTGGCGGACGTGGCGCGCGAACTGGGGGTGCAGCAGAAACCCCTCTTTCGCCAGGTGGAGCGGGTTCGCGCGCGGCTTCGCGGCTACCTGGAAGCAGAGGGGATCTCTGCATCAACCGTGCAGGGCCTGCTCGAGGAACCGGCGGACTGGGACGACGGCGCCTAGACCTGGACGATACGCGTTGCGACGCGAGAACTTAATCCAGGGTGCAGGAGGCCGGTCTATCCCACGGGGCGGTCAGGGCTGCACGCCCAGCGCCCGCAGCCGCTCCTGCGCGGGGCGGGTGTTGGGCTGGATGGTGAGCGCGCGCCGGTACTGCTCGATGGCACGGTCCCGCTCGCCCAGCGCCTCCAGCACGCGGCCCAGCTCCACCGCCACGCCCGCGGAGCTGGGGAACTGCTGCGCGTTCAGCTCCAGGATACGCCGGGCCTCCGCCTGCCGTCCCTCCGCCGCCAGCCGCGCGGCCGCCGTGCTCAGCGAGCGCTCGCCGAAGTCGTACGTGCCGCGGCCGTAGTACTGCGTGCGCAGCGCCCCGTACGCCGCCACGGCCGAGTCCGCACCCAGCCGCCGCGCCACGCTCGCCACCGTGTCTTCCAGCGTCACCGGGCGCGGGGCGCCTCGGTGGCATGTCATGCATCCCACCTGCATGGGGTTGGCGCCCAGCTGCGGGATGTCCGGGAGGATGTCGCCGTTGATCTCGCGCACCATCAGCATCATCCCCCGCGCGACGTCCTTGGTCGGCTTGGCGTCCGACACGAAGTTCAGCGAGTCGGGTTTGGCCGGATCGTACGGGACGTGGCAGTATCCGCAGCGCACCCCCAGCGAGTTGGTGAAGTTGCGCATCACCGCGATCACCGCCTCGCGCGACATCGTGTCCGGCAGCACCTTCAGGTTCTGCGGCCGGTCGGACGGTACGGGGCCCGACTGGGATGCGGCGGGTGCGGCGCCATCGCCCGCCGGACGCCCGGCCGGAGCGCAGGAGGAGAAGGCAGCCAGCAACAGCACGGTGCGGACGGCGGATCGTCTGTGCATGGAACGGTGCGGATCGGGGGAGCGGACGTGCAGCCGGGACGATGCGGGATCACGCAAGACACGTGCTTTTCCGCCATCCGCCGGGACTGGGAATTCCGTAATCCACCAGGAAGGCGGAGCCCGGCCCTGAGCGGCTGAAGCCGCCGCTGGGACTGCCATAAGCCCTGTCTCGCGCTGACGCGCTCTGCGAACAGGGCTTCAACCGATTCGATGATGAACCGTGCCGATGGCGTGGCACTCGCCCCTGACGGACAGTCCGCGCAGGCGGACTTCGTGTGTTCGTTGCGGCGAATTCATTCGCTCTGTCTCGTCCGTGCGACGGCTTCTCGAATGCAGCTCAGCTCGCCCGCGCGACGGCTTCCCGGATCCAACTCCGCCTGTCTCCCGCTGCCCCATGATCGGCAAGGAACCTGCGACTTCGGCACGACGCCACGCGGATCGGGATCTCGTCACCGGGCAGACACGGAGGAGCGTCGATGGCGGATGAGGAACGGCTGATCGAGGGCATCCAGCGGATCGCGAAGCCCCTTCACGACGACGCGGACCTGGACCCGTTGCTGGATCGCATCGGCGACGCGCGGGTGGTGCTGCTGGGCGAGGCATCCCACGGCACGCACGAGTTCTACACCTGGCGCGACCGCATCAGCCGCCGCCTGATCACGGAGAAGGGCTTCGGCTTCATTGCCGTGGAGGGCGACTGGCCGGACTGCTACCTCATCAACCGGTGGATCAAGGGCGCCGGCGCGGACGAAGCCCGGTCCGCGCGCGACGTGCTGCACGCGTTCGAGCGCTGGCCCACGTGGATGTGGGCCAACGAGGAGGTCGTGCACCTGGCCGAGTGGCTGCGCCGGCACAACGGCGCGCTGCCGGCGGAGGCGCGTGTGGGCTTCTACGGGCTGGACGTGTACTCGCTGTGGGACTCCATGGACGTCGTCACACGCTACCTGGAGAAGGTGGATCCCGAGGCGGCGGCGCGGGCGCGGCGGGCGTACGGCTGCTTCGATCCGTACGAGGAAGACGTGCAGGACTACGCCATGGCCACGGCGATGGTCCCCACCAGTTGCGAGCAGGAGGTGATCCGCACGCTCGTCGAGCTGCGGGCGAAGGCACCCGACTACGCCGGGGAGGACCGCGAGGCCTTCTTCAACGCCGAGCAGAACGCCCTCGTGGCCCGCAACGCTGAGCGCTACTACCGCGCGATGATCAAGGGCGGCGCCAGCAGCTGGAACGTGCGCGACACGCACATGATCGAGACGCTGGAGCGGCTGCTGCGGCACCACGGGCCGGATGCCAAGGCGATCGTGTGGGAGCACAACACGCACGTGGGCGACGCGCGGGCTACGGACATGGCGCGCGTGGGGATGGTGAACGTGGGGTCGCTGGCGCGCGACCGGTGGGGCGGGGACGTGGTGATCGCCGGGTTCTCGTCGTACCGGGGGAGCGTGATCGCGGGGTCGGAGTGGGGCGCGCCCATGCAGCGCATGCCCGTGCCCGAGGCGCGCGATGGCAGTTGGGAGCAGCTCTTTCACGCAGCGGGTGCGGAGGACAAGCTGATGATGATGGAGGACCTGGACGACGTGCCCGCCGCCTCGGACCCGCGCGGCCACCGGGCCATCGGCGTGGTGTATCACCCGGAGCGCGAGGCGCGCGGCAACTACGTGCCCAGCGTGCTCCCCATGCGGTACGATGCCATGCTGTACATCGACCGCTCCCACGCCCTGTGCCCGCTCAAGATGACGCCCCAGCTCCCGGACGAGTATCCGGAGACGCCGGAGACGTATCCGAGCGGGATGTGAACGGCAGTGCGGAAGTGCGGAAGTGCGGAAGTGCGGAAGTGCGGAAGTGCGGAAGTGCGGAAGTGCGGAAGTGCGGAAGTG